>JADFZT010000064.1 GCA_015232395.1 Magnetococcales bacterium
CTGGTGAGGAGAACAAGCCTACCTCTCAAACAAAGCCTCCCCAGGGAGACTCCCCCGATCCATCCCTCCAAGAAAGGGTTTGAGCACGCTTTCATCCAGAGCTTTGCCATCCTCTGAGCTGAGGGTCTTTTTACCCCCTTTGCGCCGCTGGATCTGTAATGAATCACCGGCCAGTTGGTTGATGGCGCCGCCAATACGCATCTCCCGATAGTCGTGGAGAAAATTGTAGGGAGTTCTCGAAGGGATACCGAAGAGCAGATCACTGATGGCCTGCAAAGTGGTGCTCTTCCCCGCTTCGTTGGCCCCCAGGATCAGGATCAACCCCGGACCGTTCGGATCGAAAGAGAGAGTACGCCCGCTAAAGCCACCGTAAGCGATGAGATCCAACTGTGAAAAACGCATCTCAGCTCCCCCCCTCCCCCTGAAGCCGGGCCAAAGCGAGTTGCTCACCCCGGGCAAGCAGGCGTTCAAGCTCCAGAGAATTGTTCAGGGCCAGCTCCCCCTGCACCTCTCCTGGAAGCTTGCCGATGAAGGGTTCCAACTCCGCCACCAGCTCCTGCACCCCTTCTGTATCCGCCAAAATCTCCCGGCAAATATCGTGGAGCAAAAGCAGAGGATCATTGGGATCCCTCGCCAAGGTGGTCTCTCTCAAAGGCTGGGTAGCCAAAATCACCTTTTCCAGCCACACCTCCCCACCCCCCACATCCAGCGCTTCTGCCCGGGCCTTTGATATCCATTCCTCCCCCCTTCCCATGAGCATCGAATGAATCGACGTCTCACCCGTTATAGTCAAACGGATCGCACACAAACGCCCCTCCCCCCTCACCACCGCTTCTTCCAGAGCCTGCTGCAAGCGGCTTAAGAGATCCTCCTCAGAGATGGCCCCCCCAGCATCCACACTGACCTCCATCCAGCGGATCAAATCCATGGCATGGTGGCTGATTTCCGTTACCCGGCCATCGGTGACCGTCACCAGGCTACACCCCTTTTCCCCACTTTCCCGAATGTGACGCCCTTGCAGATTACCTGGAAAAACGATCAGAGGATCCCGATGGATGATCTCCCGCTGATGGACATGTCCCAACGCCCAATAGTCATATCCCTTGGCGCTCAACTCTTCGACGCTGCAAGGGGCGTAGGGTTCGTGGCCCTCCCGGCCTGTGAGGGCGGTGTGGAGCAGGCCGATATTGAAATATCCTGAAATCGGTGGGGGATAATTCCGGGCGAGATTGTCAATGACCGCAGTTGTAGCAAAAGATTGGCCGTGAACCGCCACCTCCAGGGATTCCAAAAGATGCGTAGCGGGTTTATTGGCTGGAAACTCGAACACATTTTCCGGCCAGCGAAGGGATTTGGTCAGGCGATTTTTGGCGTCGTGGTTACCCCGCACCATCAATACCGGAATCTCACGGCTCCGCAGCCGATGCATCTGACCCACGAACCACAGGCCTGTCTCATAATCCTTCCAGTCACCATCGAAGAGATCCCCGGCGATGAGGAGAAAATCAACCCGCTCTTCCAGACAAAACTCCACCAGATTTTCAAAGGCCCGGCGACTCCCCCCCCGAATCGCCTCCACCGGGGCTCCCTCATATCGCTCCAAGCCCCGCAAAGGGCTATCCAGGTGAATATCGGCGGCGTGGATAAATTTCATGCTTGGCCTCTGCAAATCAGAGAAGAAAAATCAAATAACAAAGGGAAAAGTGAAGCGACTGGAATGGGGAAGCTCCGGGACTTTGCTGATTTTCTGCCCCCCCTACCCAAACCCGGTGGGCCTGATGTGAGACCGGATTTTGCCCCTATCCCGGAAATTGCATCACAAAGGTGACAAAACCCATTCAAACCCTTTAAAATCAATCTGTTAGTGACTGACAAAGCGGGGATTTCACCATGACAGAATGTACCCGTTCACTGTTTGAATTGCCAGCCTGTAAACGCCGTAAAGTCGAAACCGAGTTCAAGGGGGGTGATGCCACCAGTGATGGCGGCATTCTGCTTTTGCGGCAGGCTGATCGGCTATTGGGGTTGACGACGGCTGCGTCCCGCTGCTTGAACCTAAATCCGGCAGAGGGTTTATGGCATTGCCCAGGGCATCCTGGCTGTACCGCCTTCAAAATGAGCTCACCCAATTTCTGCGACGGAAAAGAGGCATCCCGGTGGACCGGGATAACATCATTGAAAACCTGCGGGGAGAGAGTCTGAGCCGCAGAAACACCGGCTATCGTATCAATCCGTTGACGGTGTTGCCCCGAGTTGTCCGTTCTGACTGATACTGTCGAGTCCAGTCTCAAATCGATAGACCACGACCTTGCCACGCAGGGATTCCGCCTGTGAAAATTTTTGCCATCTCCTTCGATCCAGTATGGATGCTGTTGAATCCATTGATGAATAGATTGATGAGAACCCCAAACGGAGCGCTTCCATCTCAATTGATTTGATCAAGGAAGAACCGATCCCTCTTCCCCTGTATTCTTTGGAAACCAGCAAGGCGCCCAACCACGGGCCTACACCAAGCTCACTTCCCGTGGATTCAGTTTTCAACGCTGCGGTGCCCAAAACCTCTTCCGTTTCAGAACTTAAGGCTACGATGCAAATCGGCAACCTGTCCTTATCGCAGCAGGATGCGAGATCACTCTGTGCATCTCCTTTTCCATTTGGTCCATACCATGGTCTCCACTCCTCCATGAACCATTTTGCAAGAATGTTTGCCGCCCAAGGAATGTCACACAGATGAATGATTTGGATATCAGAACTGGTATTCATTGTATTGCAGCTTCTTGTTCTCCAGGACCTTTTGGCCGACAACCCAACACGCAAACTGCCGGAGCTGGTTGAAAAGGCAGTTCCTCCACCCGATCCAATGAAAATCCTGCAAGAGACATATGCGCTGCCACGTCATCCGCCATCCGCATGGCATCAGACCTCTTCGGTTTTCGATGACGCGGCATATAGGTAACCGCAAAAACGCCTCCTGGAACCAGGACGCCAAGGATTGCCTGAAAAACTGCTGTTTTATCAGATATGAACTGTACGACATTGACTGCAAACACCTTGTCAAAACGTTCCGGCATAGAAGAGATTCGATCTAACCCTCCATGCTCCAGCCGGACTTTTCCACCCTCGATAAATCGGCGGTTTCGTCTCGTGGCCTGTTGAAGCATCTCCTGTGAATGATCAAGACCTACGATCACACCGGATGTCGCACGGCTTGCACAGGATGCCAAAGCCAACCCGGGTCCACAGCCGATTTCCAATATTCTGTCATGTTCACCAATCTTGAGAAGATCGACGGTCCAGAAATTACGGCGTCGATTGGATGGGCGTGATGCCATGATCCAACCGGCCAAGTGACCCGGCCACCCACTGGGACATTTAAACTGCCTGACGATCCTGTTTCGAAGCTCCATGATCACCCTTGTTAGGGCCTGTTAACACTTGAGGCGAAGATCGCGTTTTAGCCTAAAAAGGTATCAGGCAAGGCTTGAGGAACGCCGTTTGGTGACTCCAAACAAGTGACGAAAACGCAGCATGAGGCCTTTTTAGGCAAAACCCGAAGGGCAGGAGGCCATTTGTTCCTAAAAATGGCCTCCTGCGCGACTTTGAATCAAGTGTTAACAGGCCCCTGGTTTGCCAGATGTTTTCTGCCGCACCAGAGCAGGTGGGCCACGATGTATGGCAGGGACAAAATGGAAGCAATGCCCACCTGTAAAGCCAAAACATGCCGAAAACGGATTTCTGGGGCCTGAAACAGATCCACGGCAAACGTATTCCATGACCAGAGCATCAGGATGCCCCCACCCAACATGACCATGAGGAAAATCATCATGCCATGCCCCCAATGGCGACCTTTGCTGCCAATCAGCTTTTTCATGTTGAACTCCTTTTAGATTCAAGTTTGTGATCCAGATGCATATGCATCGCTTCCAGAACCTCTAACGCCGCATCGAAATTGCAGCCAGCCAGTCCTGTAATCAGATCATCAAAAGCCTCTTTCTCTCGCTGGTGCATCACTGAAAAAGTTATTTTTCCCTTTTCAGACAGGCTGACAAGGGGTGACCTCTTGTCGTTGGGATTAGAACGTATTTTGACCAATCCGTTTTCAGCAAGTTTATTGGTAAGGATTTGGATGTGCTGACGGGATACCGCTTTTCCCCGGGCGATCTGCGGCACGGTCTGCTCTTCACCGACATGTAGAGCTTCCATCACGGCCCGCATTGAGGCAGAAATCCCCAAATCACTGTGAAGCTCATCACCCAAGGCTTTTAGCCGATTGAAACAGGCACGCACCTCCTGAGTGATTCGCTCAACCTTTCTTCTTTCAGTGTTCATGACAACCACTCGACACCCAAACCTTCCACCCACCCATATTGACAACAATATTGTCAATCTACATTTTGACAATATTGTTGTCAATATATTTTCAATTCATCTGATGCGATTTCCGGGCTATCCACCGCCACAGATTTAACCTAAATCCGGCAGTTGGGCGTACGCACATGCCCCAGCTTCTTGATCCACCAAGCAAATCGGGAAAAAATCTTGTAACCAATCAGGTGACGGCGATTTCTCCCGATTCACTATGCGAACCAATATCCTGCACCAGCCACACACGCCCAACTGCCGGATTTAGGTTTAACCAGGGGAGGCGTGTAACCGACCGGCCATAAAAAAACCCTCCCCCAGACTTCAGGGGAGGGTTTGAACTGCTTGCTGCCATTTTAACTTCGGCAGCCTGTCAGGCGATCCGCATCAGCCGGCGGAGAAGATGCCCTTCAGGGTGAAGAAGGTGATGGCGGAGACGATACCAGCGGCGGGCAAGGTCACGACCCAGGAGACGACGATACCGCCGATCACCCGAAGGTCGAGAGCACCGATGCCGCGAGCCAGGCCTACACCCATGACCGCACCCACTGCGATGTGAGTGGTGGAGACGGGAAGACCGGTCCGGGAGGCCAGCACCACGGTGGTGGCGGCGGCCAGGGTGGCGCAGTAGCCACGGGTCGGGGTGAGCTCGGTGATCTTGGTGCCGATGGTCTGCATCACTTTGTAGCCCATGGTGGCGAGACCGACGACGATACCAGCACCACCGAGAACCAGGATCCAGATGGGCAGCTCAGCTTTCTGGCTGACTTCACCGCCGGACTGCACGATGGAGACGACCGCAGCCAGAGGCCCGATGCCGTTGGCAACGTCGTTGGAACCGTGGGCGAAGGCCATGGCGCAGGCGGTGAAGATCATCATGGGGGTGAAGACCTTCTCGACGCTGGCATAGTGGAACTCTTTGTCAGCCGTCTCATCCATCTGCACTTTGTCGATCATGATCTTACCGATGATGGCGACGATGATGCCGGCGACCGTAGCGATCATGACACTCTGGGTGACGGTGAACTCAAGTTTGAGATGCTTGAGGCCCTTGAACATGGAGACCAGCACCACGATCCAACCCACCAGAAAGACATAGAAGGGTCCGTACTGTTTGGACTTCTGGAAGGGGTTATCCGCATTCAGGATCAAGGAGCGGATGGACATCATGAGCAGGAAGGAGATGGTACCACCGATCATCGGGGAGACCAGCCAGGAAGCGACGATCTTGGTGATCTTGCTCCAGTTGACCGCATCCATACCGATACCCACCATGGCGAAGCCAACGATGGCGCCGACGATGGAGTGGGTGGTGGAGACGGGCCAACCCTTGGTGGAGGCAATCATCAGCCAGAAGGCGGCACCCAGAAGTGCGCCCAACATACCGTAGACCAAAATCTCCGGTTGGTGGACCACACTGGCGGGATCAATGATGCCCTTACGAATGGTTTTGGTCACAGCACCACCGGCGATGAAGGCGCCAGCGAATTCGAAGATAGCGGCGATGATGATGGCTTGCTTAACGGTAATGGCCCCGGAACCCACCGAGGTACCCATGGCATTGGCAACGTCATTGGCGCCGATACCCCAGGTCATGTAGAAGCCGAAGATCATGGCGAGAGCCATGAAAACGAAGCCATATTCTTGAATTATTTCCATCGATTGTTCTCCTGGTACAGTCTGTCTGATTGGGATGTAAGGGGATTAGCGGGCCAGAAGCAGGCGCAGGCGGTCACCAACTTTTTCAGCATAGTCGGCCACTTGACCAATGCTCTGAATCAACTGGTACCAGAAAACAACGGAAACCGGTTTGATTTCATCTTCGTGGGCAAACAGGTCCTGGGTGAGCTGGACACCGGCGGCGTCGGTCGCCATCTCAAGCTTGTTCAGTTCAGCCACCATATCCAACACTTTGTCGGATTGATTGCCGCTAAAACCCATTTCCACCAGCTCGTCGAGCTCCTCAATGATCTTGGAAGCCTGCTCACAAGCGCCAACGACCTTGGTGGCAAAATCCACAACAGGCTCAGCCATACCAGCGGGCACGTCCATGGTGCGTTGGGTCAGGAGTCCGGCGATGTCCTGGCAGGTGTCGGCGATGCTGTCCTGAAAGTCCAAAACCTCCAGCAGATCCCGGCGATCGACGGGCATGAAGAGGCTCTTGGGCAGATGGGCGCGCAGCGTATTTTTGATTTCGTCAGCCTGGTCTTCAAGCTCGTTGATCTTACCGGCAATGGCCTTCACTTCGTCAGCATTGCCATCTCCCAGCGCCTTAAAAAGGCCGGGGAGCTCACCTGCGCATTGGGTGGTAACACGCATGTGTTGCTGCAGGGGCTTGACTGGGGATTTCCCAAACAAGCTGGACAGAGGGTTGGCATTTCCCATGGGGTGTTTTCTCCTTCCTGATGTGGATTTAAACGGGTGGTTCGGGTGTTTTTTTTGAGCTGGTGGATCCGACTGGGATCGGCCTTTTTCACCAGCGACTTTTATCAATCTACAAAAAAAAATTGTTCTTGGCGCCTCATCCCATCATCAACCGGTTTTATTTGCCTTCAAAATCCCCTTTCGGGACCGGCTGCGTTGTTCAACTGGGAGGTATCTTACAAAAACATTTTCGAATTGTGAAGAGGTTTTTGCCGATTTTTAATGGAAATTTATAGTAGATTGTTTTTGTTTCGTTTTTTTTGAAAAAAAAATTATCTGGACAAAACTTTTCAAGTTTCGATAATTTTTATTACATTCTTGTATTGTTTTTTAACGAAAGAGTCTATATTTCTACACTTTTTTTGTAGGTGTTTTTTTGCTTTGTTGTTAAATTTCATGGCAATGCATACTATCCATACCTCAAAGGAGGATCCAATTGAAACAATTGACCGTACAAAGCCTCAACACCCCCCTGCTAGGCCCTCTGAATCTGTCTCTTTCAACCCATGAAAGGTGCTGTCTCACCGGTCCATCGGGCTCCGGCAAGAGCCTCCTTTTAAGATCCCTTGCCGACCTGGATCCCCACCAGGGAACGGTGCTGCTGGATGGTGTGGACCAAAACGACATCCCCCCTCCCCTTTGGCGACGGCAGGTGGCCTATCTGCCTGCCCAGGCCCATTGGTGGCGGGATCGGGTTGGGGATCATTTCCCGGATGGGACCCTCTCTCCCACCCTGCTGTCAGCCCTTGGATTGGCCGAAAAAGCCGCAGATTGGCAGGTGGATCGTCTTTCCAGTGGCGAACGTCAGCGTCTGGCCTTGATCCGGATACTCGCCAACCAACCCGTCGTCCTGCTTCTGGATGAACCCACCGCCAATCTGGACCCCGATTCCGGTCGCCTGGTGGAGCAGGTCATCCTCGACTATGTGGAACGCCACGAAGCCGCCGCCCTCTGGGTGAGTCACGACATGGAGCAGGCCCAGCGCATCGGCCACCGCAGACTCCATCTGGTCAAGGGAAGGTTGCAGGAAGACAACAAGATGCCCAGCCAGGAAAGCTCCCCTGACAACAAGGAGGGAAGCGCTTGAATATCATTGTGTTAAGCCCCTTTGATCTCTCCTTGGCCGCCATGCTGGTGCTGGTGCTGGCGGGTCTGGTACATCTCCAGGGAATTCCTCTGGGGCGACAAATTGCGGTTTCAGCACTGCGGACGGTGGTACAGCTCTCCCTGATCGGCCTGGTGCTCAAAAGCCTGTTCAATCAGGCCCACCCGGGGTGGATGGCGCTGCTGGCCTGTGTGATGCTTTTGGCTGCCGGGCGGGAGGTGAGTGCCCGCCAAGAACGTCGGTTGCGGGGATGGTGGGGGTATGGCATCGGTCTTTCTGCCATGTTTCTCTCATCATTCGTGGTCACGGTGCTGGCCTTGATGGTGATCATCTCCCCCAGCCCCTGGTATACCCCTCAATATGCGGTGCCCCTTTTGGGCATGATGTTGGGCAACACCATGACTTCCATCTCATTGGGGCTGGACCGGCTCAACAGTGAGGCGTGGCGGGATCGGGCCATGATCGAAACCCGCCTGGCTTTGGGCCACACCAGCCTGGAGGCGATCCGCCCCATTCGCCGCAGAGCAATCCGCTCCGGATTGATCCCCGCCATTAATGCCATGGCGGCCGCTGGGCTGGTGAGTCTTCCCGGGATGATGACGGGACAGATTTTGGGGGGCAATCCACCGATGGTGGCGGTCAAATATCAGATTTTGATCATGTTCATGATTGCGGCGGGTACCGGATTCGGCACGATGGCGGCGGTGTGGTTCGGAATTCGGCGGCTTTTCGATCAGCGGCAGCGCCTGCGATTGGATCGCTTAACCCATGACAAAGAAGGCTCTTGAACAACCTCCCCAGCCCCCCCCACAAAAATCTAAAGAGGCTGGATTCACCAAGTGCCCGACAGACCAAGCCGATACTCTGGCTGCCTCCCAACCACACAGCGTAGCAGGGAGGCGATTGGGAGTGAATCAGCTCCCCTCCTCGACAAAATCATACAGCGTGCGGATCTCTTCAGGCCATATTTTGGGGTCGATGGTCTCCAAAACCAGGGGGATCTCCTCCATTCTCGGGTCGTTGACGATCCATTTGAAGGGTTCCAAACCAATTTTCCCCTGCCCCAAGCTGTGGTGACGATCCACCCGAGCCCCCAGGTCCGGCTTGGAATCGTTCAGATGCATCCCCCGCAGATAGTTGAAACCGACAATTTCATCAAACCGGGACATGGTCGCCTGATAGCTTTCCGGGGTGCGCAGGTCGTAGCCGGAAGTGAACAGATGGCAGGTATCCAGGCAGACCCCCACCCGCTCCTTGTCCTCCACCTGATCGATGATGCCCGCAATCTGCTCAAAGGCATAGCCCAGATTACTCCCCTGCCCGGCGGTATTTTCGATCACCGCCGTCACCCCTTCGGTAGCCTGAAGGGCACGGTTGAGGGATTCAGCGATCAAGCCGATACAGGTCTCTTCATCCACCTTGCGCAGATGGCTGCCTGGATGAAAATTAAGCAAGGGCAGCCCCAAAATTCGGCAGCGCTCCAGCTCATCGATAAAGGCGTTCAGGGATTTTTCCCGGGCTGTGGGGTCGGGATGGCCGAGATTGATCAGATAACTGTCGTGGGGTAGGAGATCCTGGGGACGGAACCCCCCAGCAGCCATATTGTCGTGAAAAGCGGCCACTTCGTCGGGAGCCAGAGGCTTGGCCTGCCACTGCCGTTGATTTTTGGTAAAAAGGGCAAAAGCGCGGGCACCAATCGCCGTGGCGTTCAAAGGGGCCTTGGAAACCCCACCGGCAATACTCACATGGGCACCAATCCGCTTCATGGTGTCTCCTTAAAAAGGCTGTAAGCTGATAACAGGGGGAAAGAGACTCACGACTCCAAGGGAAAAAGCTCAACCCCTCCCTGGAATTGACTCGATCTGCCCCAAGCTGGCGAGACTATTCCGTTTTTTTCTTTTTCTTCTCTTTGCCAGCCTTCTCCTCTTTATCGGCCTTCTTCTCTTTGCCAGCTTTCTTCTCTTTATCGGCCTTCTTCTCTTTACCGGCCTTCTTCTCTTTGCCAGCTTTCTTCTCTTTATCGGCCTTCTTCTCTTTACCGGCCTTCTTCTCTTTACCGGCTTTCTTCTCTTTATCGGCCTTCTTCTCTTTACCGGCCTTCTTCTCTTTACCGGCCTTCTTCTCTTTATCGGCCTTCTTCTCTTTATCGGCCTTCTTCTCTTTATCGGCCTTCTTCTCTTTATCGGCCTTCTTCTCTTTGTTTTTTTTCGTCTTTATCTTTCCCATAGCCAATTTTTCCAAAGCCCGTTCGCTCTTGGCATCCAGGGTTAAATCGGCCACAGCGGCCTCCAACACATCTTCTCTCAGGACGGAATTTTCACCGTCACCATTCCCCTCGGAATCCTGTTCCGTCTCCATCACGCTCTGGCCAACTGCCTCCGATTGCATACCATCCTCCCACCTGCCTAGCAGGCCTTCCCACATTTTCGAAATGCCCCTCTTAACACAGATGGAAGGGCAACCAGGACCTTGTTTTTTGTTGACTCTACCACAAGAAAATCTATCTGGGGGCTTGAAAGCTTAAGCCCGAGGAATGCCCCCCCATCAACTCCCCCTATTCTCTTAAGAACGCTTATCTTAGATAAAAAAAGAAAGCCAAGACGCTCCCTCTCTCTCCCGATGACTGAGCCCGAAAAGCCGTCAAACCGACAAACAGCGCTCTTATTCAGGCGCGAACAAACAGGGAGAGGATAAAAAGAATGGTAAAAATCAGAATACTGGCCACCGTGCCAGAACTCAGATTTTTTTTGGTGACTTCCATCCGCCGTTCCAAATTAATGGTTTTTTGGTTAAAACCGGTCACCGAACGGCTGATCTCCTGAAAATTCCCCTGCAATTTATTAAACTCCTCCCGGTGGATGCTAAGCTCCTTACGCTCCTCTTCCAGGGTGTGGGGAATGTTGGAAAGAGACTCTTTGATCTTGGCGAGCTCCCCTTCCATGTTGGCCATGCGTTGATCAAGTTCGATCAGTTTGTTTTTAATGGGATTTGAAGCTTCCCTGGACATATCCCCCGACCCCTCACATGAAGCTTCAGGCCAGCGGCTTCCACTCCAAACAGTGAGTTAGAAGGCGGCTGAGGCTTTTTTTTCGATGGTGACGCCCCAGCCAAATCTTCGGACAGGTTGCGGTTTTTTCGTCAACCTGAACGACCGATGGCCAAAGCGCCAGCTGTTTGCTGACCAACATAAAATAATAAAATCAAATCATTCCCACCAACTGACCCCGCCTCCCCAGACAGAACCAATCCCGTGGCTATCCCAAATAGATCAACAGGAAAATCTCTCTTCCAATGCGGTTAGATTATAGAGAGGCAGAGCCAGAAAACAAGCCGGAAGCAGCTTCATCAGCCGAGTTGGCCAACTATCCGATAATTCACATAATCCTGACCACCACCCAGGGTCACTCCCAGCAAAAAGGGGGGATGGCCTTTAGAAAACCCAATGGGTCATCCGTTCCATAAAGAATCAAAAAAATCGAACAAAGCCCCCCCACCGGCCTGTCATTCACCTTGGGAAAGGCAGTCAAACCCAGGGAAAAATCAAAATCTTGAGTGATGCAAGGGAAGGTGTTTTTCGGGAGAGTCAGGTCAAACCTCACCCACTCTGGGGATCCATCTGAAGAGAGAATCGAAAGCGGCGTGGGATAAAAAGCCCCACGCCGCTTTCTGATACACATTCGTCAACCCGTCAAACCCGGGTCAACGATCAACGCCTTAGTGCTGCATGGGCTCCAGCTCCACGCGACGGTTAATGGCCCGCCCTTCCTTGGTGCTGTTGGAGGCTACCGGACGATGGAAACCATAGCCGCGAGCGGAGAGCCGGTCAGAGGAAACGCCTTGACCAATGAGATAGTTCCGAACCGAGTCGGCCCGCCGTTGGGAGAGGTGCAGGTTATACTCCTCATCACCCAGGATATCGGTGTGACCCTGGACTTCCACGTGCAAACCGCTGCTTTTGTGGAGAATGTCAGCAACCTGGTTAAGGCTGGTACGGGCTTCGGACTTGATGGTCGCCTCATTGAAATCAAACTGGATGTTTTCCACCACCCAGCAACCCACCTGATTGACCGTGGCACCTGCCGGAGTGTTGGGGCAGATGTCATCTTCGTCGTAAACACCGTCGCCATCGGAATCGATCTTGGCACGGCAGCCGTCATTGGGGTTTACTGTGGTGCCCGGGGGCGTGTCGGGGCAGCGGTCGTAAAGATCGATGACGCCATCACCATCGGTATCGGTGTTGATGTCACAGCCCCGATAGTCCACTTCGGTACCTTTGGGGGTGTTGGGGCATTGGTCGTATTCATCCTTGACCCCGTCACCATCATGGTCATCGTTGTCTTTTTTGGGAAAATAGTTTTGAGTCCCCATACTGGAAAGAATAGTGCCACCTTGGTGGGGATGCCACTGTTTCCAGCCCTTGTAGGACCAGCTGTCAGCCATGGCAGAATTGGCGCCAGCCACAGCCAGCAACAGGCCAGCTCCCAAAAACATGGATTTCTTGAGAATACTCATTTGTCTGTAGATCCCTTCCTATTTTAGTACATGGTTGTGATTCAGATCTTTGGATCGGGTTTTTTTCCGAAAAACAGCACTCCGGAAATCAAAACGGCAACCCTTTCAACAATTTTTTCACCCCTTCCGTGGAAGCCCCCTCCGAAGAGGTACTCCCCCCCAGTTTGCCACCGAGTTTTTCTGTCAGTTTCTCCTTGAGCTTTTCCTTGGCCTGGCTCTTGAGATTTTCGGTCAGCAGAGTTTCCATATCGATGCCAAATTTGGGTTCGGCCAGCGGTCCCGTGATCTTAATAGGGACCGTGACATTTTTCAGCTCGCTGATTGATTCCCCTCCCTTGCCTTTCAGAGTCCCCACCACGGCCACGGTCAAACCATAGTCCACCTTGTCGCCAGGCAGATCTGCCTCACCTTTTCCGGAAATGCGCAGCAGGGGAGAGGTCATGGAAAGGTCGCTGTTCTTAACCAGACCATTTTTGATCTGGGCGGAGCCGGAAAGTTCAGAAAAGTCGGTCTTTTCGAAACTTCCTTCCGGCTCCTGGGGCTTGCCTTTGAACAGATTGAAGGCGTTGCGAATTTTTTGGGCGATGTTGACCCCGGTCACCGCACCATCGGTAAAGGCAAACTTGGCGGTACCGTTCAGGGTGCTTTTGATTTTATCCGGGGAAAGCCCGCTCATGGTGAGGTCTGCAGAGCTGTCAGCCTGGCCCAAAATACGCTCCTCACCGGTCAAATCCTTCAGCAGGGGACCGGCCTGGACTCCGGAGAGGCTCTCTTTGACCCCCACCTTGGCAGTATCTCCCCGCACATCCAGACTGACCCCACCGGAAAAGCTCCCCTCATAGAGTTTCGCCGCCATGGGGGTCACATTGATCAGACCATCTGCCGCCTTGACAGTGACAGCCAGATCCGACGCCTTGAGGTTGGCCACCTTCACTTGCCCCACCGCCATTTTGCCATCCACGTTCAAGCTGCGAAGCCCGGAAAGATCCGGCTCTCCACCATCGCCAGCGCTCCCGGACTCTGCTGCGGGTTTGCCAGCGCCACCCGCACCCCCTTCCGCCGGGGGTGGCAGATAACGATCCACATCGATTTCATCGACATTGAGGTCAAACTTGATCCGGGGCTTCTGAAAATGGCTCACCCCGGCACTCCCCGACAGAGTGGTCTCATCAAGCTTGGCTGTGAGGGAAGAGATGGTCAGATCCGTGGCACTGGCAGAGAGTTTCATCTCCACCGAAGCCTTGGTGAGGGCATTGGCATCGGCTTTGGCGATGGGCTCACCACCGAGCTTGGCCAAAAGTTCTGAAGGATTAAACTCCGCAAGCTGGATCACCCCTGAAAGCTTGGGTGAGGCAGGCAGGCCCTGGCCTTTCAGATCGCCGGAAACTTCCAACCCCATGGTCTGAATCTGCAAACCGGAGAGCGCCAGGGTGCCGGCTCCCATATCCACATCAGCCTTGAGAGCCATCTCCACTTCAGCCGCTCCCCCGGGCAGGGTCTCCCCTTGGGCATTGACCCCCAGACGTGTCACCGTCAAACCATAAACCTGGGCAGCCAGATCAGCCACCACCTCGGCTACCAGCTCAACACGCCCACTCACAGCTGGATTTTGATTCTTGAGGTTGACCCCCAGATCCACAGCAATCGGCTTGCCCAGATCAAGCTTGCCGGTGGTCAAAGAGAGATCCGAAAGGGTAATGGCATCCCCGGTGGTGGCATCCTTCCAGGAGACCCCCGAATCGGAAATATCGAGTCCGTTGACTGCAAACCCGGCAATTGCGGAAGCGCCACCGCTACTCTCATCACCTGCTGCCGGAGTTGTTTCAGGTGCCGCTTCAGCAGGCGCACCGCCGCCAGCCAGATCTTCCCAGTTACCCTTTCCGGAAGCGTCCCGGGCGGCGTTCAGCTGCAATCCCTTTAATATAATGGTGTCCACCTCCACCCGGCGCTCAATCAGGGGCATGATCATCACCTTCACCCCGACAGAGGCCACCTTGGCAAAGGGTTCAGGACCAAATCCATCGGCATTCCCCAGCTCCAATGCCCCGAGTTTGACCCCCAGCCAGGGGAAAAAAGAGAGGGAAAAATCTTCATGGATGACCAAATCCCGCCCGGTCTGCTCCTTGACGAGCTTGGCAATCTCCTCCTTGTGGTCGTTGGGATCCACCATCATGGTGGCAGCTACCGCTCCACCCACCAAAATCACCACCAGACCAATTAAACCATAAATCAAAAATTTCAGCGTTTTCCCCACAACTCTTCCCTTTCTGTCGCTATCGGAAGGAAACCCCTCCCTGATCAACCCGCTCCACGCTTCGGATTATTTCCAAGCTCAGTGGATTGGCCGAATAAACTTGGCTTTTCCACTGTGGAATGAAGCGGTTTTTCCCTACTGTAGACTGGAGAGTATAAATTCTCACCCCTTCAGAGTCCATTCCAATGTGAACCGAAGGCCCTTTTTTCATCTTATCCACCCCACCAGCCACCCGAAAAAGGGCTAACCGGTAAATTCCGCCCCCCCTCTTCCCCGGACAAAATAGCGCTCCATGCTCATAGTGGGACAAAGATTTGCGTCAACATCGGAAAAACGTTTCCGCCCGGGACTTCTCATTGGTATCCTAAGAGGATTGGAATGAATGACCCCCACCCTCTCTCAGGACAGACAAACCATGCATGGAAAATTTAATAAAATCGTTTTGGCCGCACTCCTCATCGGCTTTTCCGCCCCCAGCATCGGACACACCGGCTGGATGGACTCCCTGGAAAAGGCTGTCTCCACCGTCACTTCCGGCTCCGACAGCTCTTCAGGTGCAGTGAGCGCGCTGTTGAGCAACGATGAAATCATCGACGGACTCAAAGAAGCCCTGACCGCAGGCGTCCGCTCTGCTGTGGATCTTTTGGGGCAGGATGGGGGCTTTTTGAACGACGCCGATGTCAAAATCCCCATGCCCGACTCCCTCAACATGGTCGAAAAGGGCCTGCGTACCGCCGGACAGGACGCCATCGCCGATGAATTTATCGACACCATGAACCACGCTGCCGAAAATGCCGTCCCTGTGGCCACCGACATTTTTGTCGATGCCGTCAAGGCGATGAGTGTTGAAGATGCCGAAAATATTCTCAACGGCCCGGATGACGCTGCCACCCAATATTTCCGCAAATATGGTGAAGCCAAGCTCACCGACGCCATGCGGCCCCTGGTGGAAGCCGCCACCGACAAGGTAGGCCTCACCGCCCAATATAAAGCCCTGACCGCCAACCTCGGACTTTTAAGCGGGCTGGTGGATACCAGCAGCCTCGATCTGGACGGCTATGTCACCTCCAAATCCCTGGACGGGCTGTTTTTGAAAATCGCCGAAGAGGAAAAACGGATCCGTACCGACCCCGTCGCCCGCACCACCGATCTGCTGCAAAAGGTGTTTGGCTCCTGATGCCAAAGGCGTACACCCCATTCGTGGGGAGTGGGGGGGAAGCGGGTCAAAGTCGGCAACAGACCCTGATGGACACAAGGGCCTGTTCATATCTGTTAATATAAGGGGTGGTGGGTACCCAATCCGTACCCACCACCCGTTTTGGCAGCTGGGTAAAGACCGCCTGTGGACACCACGCGTCAGAACCACCCAAATAACGAACCATCCGGCCCATATCGAATCATGCGATTTTTATGTCAGCCTCCAACGATGAAAGCACCTTTTTCCACTAAAATGACCATGAAAGATTTTCCCAAACAGCACCGGCAATCTGGTTTCACACTGATCGAACTGTTGATCGTCATGGTGATCATCGGACTTCTGGCCTCCCTGGTTGCCCCGGATATGTTTGCCAAGGTGGATAGCGCCAAGATCAAAACCGCCACCGCCCAGATGCAACTCCTGAAAACCGCCATCGATACCTTCCGCCTTGATGTGGGGGATCCCCCGGCCAATCTGGAAGAGCTTCTGAAATCCGACCGTCGGGGATGGAACGGCCCCTATATGCCGAAAGCCATTCCGCCGGATCCCTGGGGCAACCCCTATCTCTACAAATTTCCTGGGGAACGAGGGGCTTACGACCTCACCTCCCTGGGTAAGGACGGCAAGGTGGGAGGCGATGGGGATAACGCCGACATTGATCTCTGAGGAATCCGGCTTGGCCGACCCGGGGGAGAATGCCGAACGCCCGCCCCTCCCCCCTCGCCACCCGGAATCCCCCTTGGGCTCCACGCACGAGCTGGAACAGCTTTTTCTCAACCAGTTTGAGGTGGATCCGGGAGAGATGGAAAAGGCCCATCTTTTTCAGAGCCGATATGGGGGCCGCCTGGAATCCATCCTGGTCCACATGGGCATTCTCTCCGAAGAGAATGCCTTGCAGGCTGTGGCCCGTTGGTTGCGCCTACCGGTATTGGAAACCCTGGCCGACGCCCGAGACTATCTGGAAACCGACGCCTCCCCCCCCTCCTTCCCCCTCAATGACTATTTTTTATTGGAGCGCAAATGGCTGCCCCTGCGTCCCGAAGGGGATGGCTTTCTGTTCCTTACTTCCGATCCCCTCAATAACGACGTCAATCAATATCTGGCCCTGGAATCGATGCCTTTTGAGGTGATGTTGGGCAGCGAAACCCTTTTCCGGGAGATGGCGGATCTCAAGCGATTTCAGGAGGAAGGGGAACTTACCGGCCCCACCGATCTTTCCTCCTCGGAAGTGGAACGACTCCGGGAGATGGCCACCGAAGCCCCAACGGTCAATCTGGTCAACTCCCTGCTCACCCGAAGCCTGAAGCTGGGCGCTTCGGACCTCCATCTTGAGCCTTTCAAGGGGAGCAGCCGAGGGCGTATCCGGGTGGATGGGGTGTTGCGGGATCTGGAAACCATTCCCCCGGCCATGCAGCTACCGGTAATCTCCCGCCTGAAGATCATGGCCGGGATGGATATCGCCGAAAAACGGCGTCCCCAGGATGGCAAAATTGCCATGCGGATAGCCGCCATGGAGCTGGATATCCGGGTCTCCTCGATTCCTCTGGCCCAGGGGGAGTCGATGGTGTTGCGTTTTCTGGTGCGGGACAACATTCAATTCGATCTCGACATCCTGGGGGTCTCCCCCGATCTACTGGCTCGCCTGGAAAAGGATTTGACTGTCACCTCCGGTGTGATCCTCATGACCGGCCCCACCGGCAGCGGCAAAACCACCACGCTTTATTCCCTGCTCAACCGCCTCAACAACGGCCAGCGCAAAATTATCACCCTGGAAGATCCAGTGGAATATCAGCTTCCAGGCTTGAATCAAACCCAGGTACAACCCGCCATCGGTTTCGACTTTGCCTCAGGCCTGCGCTCCATCGTGCGCCAGGACCCGGATGTGATCATGGTGGGTGAAATCCGCGATGGCGAAACCGCCCGCATTGCGCTGCAATCAGCCCTGACCGGCCATCTGGTTTTCAGCACCGTCCACACCAACGATACCCCCACCGCCTTTGTCCGGCTCCTGGACCTGGGGGTGGAGGAATATCTCCTCAACGCCGCCATCCACGCCATTCTAGCCCAACGTCTGGTGCGCCGGATCTGCCCCGAGTGTAGCGCCCCCGACCCCAAGGCCGATGAACTCATCAAGCGCCACCATCTCCAGGCCCTGGCCGCCAAATGGCAGGTGGATAAAATCCAGCTCCACCGTGGCGTTGGCTGTGACCACTGTGCCGGCAGCGGCTATCGGGGCCGGATCGCCGTCATCGAATATCTCCCCTGCGACGAAACCCTCCGCGCCATCCCCTACGACGGGGAGTTCCTGGCCAAGGCCCACGCGCACATGCAGGCCCAGGGATTCCGCAACCTTATGGAAGATGGCCTCTATAAGGTTCTCCTTGGAGTAACCACTGTGGATGAAGTGCTCCGGGTAGCGGGATAAGGGGAGAGATAGCCATGGCTCGCTTCGAATATATCGCCTACGACCGGGGAGGAGGACGGGTACAGGGCAGCGTGGAGGCAAATAATCCCACCGATGCCAAACGCCTCCTCAGCCAGGACTCGCTCACTCCGGTTCGCCTGAATCAGATCAAGGAAAAAGCCCTCCTCACCAAAAGCAACCGCCGAGGCCGGGTGGGGCTTTCTGAGCTGGAGCTGGTCACCGCTGAGTTAAGCCTCCTCCTGGATAACGGCCTGAAGATTCACCGCGCCCTGGAAACCCTCTCCCGAGGCAACCCCAACCCTCGGCTGCGGCAGATGCTGGGAGAGATGCTGGGAGCGGTGCGACAAGGGGAAACCCTGGCCCAGGCAATGGCTGCCCAAAAGGAAATATTCGACCCCCTGCATGTCAATCTGGTCGCTTTGGGGGAGGCCAGTGGCCGACTTCCGGAAGTGCTGCAGGGACTCGCCGACGACCTCGCTTACCGCAAAGCCCTTTCCGGAAAGGTGACCCAGGCGATGGTCTATCCGGGCTTCATCGTCGCGGTATGCGTCCTGGCCTTGGGTTTTATCTTCAACATGATCATTCCCCGCTTGAGCGTGCTCTTCCAGGGGATGGAGGATCTCCCGGTCTACACCCGCATGTTTCTCGGGGTAAGCGACTTCATGCAGGAATACCAATGGTTTGTGCTACTGGGTGGCGGGGGGGGGATCGTGGCTTTGGTAATGCTCTGGCAACAACCCTTCATGGCCCCGATTCGGGACGATCTTTTCCACCGACTACCGCTCCTCAACACCCTCATGAAACAGCTGGAACGGGTACGCTTCAGCTCCGCTCTAGCCCTGGGATTGGAAAACGGCCTACTCCTGGATGAAGCCCTGCGGCTAGCCCGGGAGAGCGTCAAAAATCGTCACTTGCGGGCCACTCTGGGCAATGCCCGGGAACAGGTCAAACGGGGCGTGCGCCTAGCCGAAGCCCTGGCTCAGACCGGGCTCTTTCCGGCGCTCTTCATCAGCTTGGTGGAGGTGGGAGAAGAGAGCGGCAGCCTGGCAGTGATCTTTCGGGAGATAGCCCAACGCTCCCGGGACGATTTTGAAGCCTGGGTCACCCGTTTTACCACCCTTCTGGAGCCCATCATGATCCTCTTCATGGCCTTGATTGTCGGCTCCATCGTGGTGGTGATGCTGATGAGTGTGGCTTCCATCCAGGATGTGGGATTTTGAGTGATGGCCCTCCCGCCAGATAAGCCGGCCCGACTGGCGGCCCAGGCAACCCCTTTGGACAGGACACTCTGGGGTTTCCCGACCCAAGCAATCCGGGCAGGGGGATTTACCCTGCTGGAGCTTCTCCTGGTTCTGGTGATTATCGGCCTCGCCGTCTCCCTGTCAGCCCCCTTGTTGATCGACGGTTATGCACGCCACCAAGGTCGTCTGGAGTTGGGTAGCCTCAAGGATCTGATTCACCAGATAGAAATGCACACCTACGCCCAGAGCCGCCCGGCCCGCCTGGAGTTGGCAGGTCATGAGGTCAAACTCTTCTGGCAGGAGGATCCCCCCCGGGAGATCCATGCCCACAGCTATGAACACCTTTTTTTTGAGCCCCAAACCATGGGTTTCAATGCCCACGGCTTTGTCGATCCCGAGCAACTGACCGTCACCGTCAACGGCGAGGAGGAAGCGCTCTCCTTCCGCCCCACCCCCCTACTGAATCGCCCCTGATCATGACGCGTTCAGGGCACACTGGTTTTTCCCTGCTGGAGGTATTGGTCGCCTCGGTGATCCTTTTTTCCGCCATTGCCGCCGCCACCCTGGTGGTCCGGGGAGCGGCCATCAGCCACGACCGGGCCAGGGAGACCATCCGCCTGGCGGAAACCATGACCGATCTGGGGGATCGGATTCAGTTGCAACTATTGGATGGCAACAAGAAGGGCGAGGGCTATCAAAACGGCCTATACTACCAGTGGCAAGCCACACTGCTGAAAGAAGAGGTGAGCTATCCCAGAATAGATTCCGATACCCTGACGGAAGCCCATGGCCTCTACACCGTCTCCCTTCACCAGGTGGAACTCACTCTCTCTCCCCCGGGATTGGCCCCCCCCCGCACCTTCAGCTATCAGGAGTTGGCATGGCGGAAGTGAATCGGGACATCTGGTACAGCGATGGGGAGAGAAGGATGAACCTGCTGTTTGGGGCCATGTCAGAAACACCGAAATGGACATGAGCGGGAAGCCTTCCAAACAGAGCGGTTTCACCCTGGTGGAGCTTCTCGTCACACTGGTGCTGTTTGGCATGGTCATCACCCTCTCAGGCACCTCCTACAGCTGGTTTGCCAGCCGCTGGCAACAGTGGCAAATACGCTTTGCCCAACAGTCCGCCTCCGCCAGACAGCACCAACTGGTCCACCAGGCGGTCACAGCCACCCTTGACTATCACGCTCCCGACATCCACGGCAGCACGGATCGGCGCATCTATTTTGAAGGGAACGCCCAAGGCTTTCGAGGCGTCACCCTGGCCTCCCTGTTCCAGCCCGACTCCCCAGCCCTCTATTCCCTGGAATTCAAAGCCTCCCAGGATGATCTCTATTCCCTGGAATATCGGGAGTGGCCCCTGCAAAATCTCTATCTGGCCCAACAAAAAGAGGTGGAAGAGGGGTTGGGGGAACCTTTTGTCTGGCAGCTGGCTGAAGGCTTGAAGCAACCACGGGTGGACTATTATGGCTGGGAAAATTCTACTATTTTACAAACCCAGGGTGAAGAATTCCTCCTCACCACCTCCGCTGCCACCACTGTAACCGAGGAGCCTGAAGCCACCTGGCACGACAACTACAGTGGCTGGGAACGGGGCCTGTTGCCGGAACGCATACGCCTGCGATTTTCAGACCCCGCTTTGGAGGCGGGATATAACGTCGAAGGGGTGGATCCAAAACACCTGAAGCAGGAATGGCTATTCATGATCCCAAACCGTGATCTCACCAAAACCACCTTTTTCAGCGGAGGAGAGTTTTGATGGTCGGGGGGGAGCGGTCTGACAGTGGCTTTGCCCTGGTGTTGGCGCTGATGGTCTCTTTGATCATCACCACCACGGCCATCGTGTTGACCCAACGGGTCCGGGGGCAAGTGGAAATGGCTCGACAGTTTGGGGATCGAACCCAGGCAGAGATGAAAATCCGCGAAGCCACCGCCCAGCTGCTCCTCACCATGATCACCAGCCAGGCAGGGGCGACGGGTCTTGAGGAGGCGGAGTGGTCGGAAGGCAGTTCCGGCCTGGCCCTGGCCGATGGGACAGAGAGCCAACCTTGGAACTATTACGGTGAACCTTTTCTCCTGGGACCGGGCATCACCGTTACCCTCCAGGATTCTGCGGCCAGGCTGGCGGTTTCCACACCGGCTCTGGATCTATTGAAACCGCTGATGACGTTCCATGGGGTCTCCTCAAGCCGGGCCAACACCATCCTCGACAGCTTCCGGGACTGGCAGGATGCCGATGATTTTCATCACCTCAATGGTGCGGAAGAAGATTATTACATTAAAAAACTGGGCCGAACCCAAGGCCCCCGTAACGATAGCATGCAAAGCCTGGGGGAGATGGGGCTGCTCCGAGGGATGGATACGACCCTGCTGAATTTGCTGGCTCAAGATCTGACCTTCTATCCCACCAACCATTTCAACCCCATGAACACTTCAATCACCCTCCTCTCAGCCCTCAGCACCCCGGAAGCAGCTGAACAGGTCGCTTCCCATCGCCGAGCTGGAACCCTGACCAGCGGAATTTTTTCGGCTATAACCGCCATTTCAGAGAGTGAAACCCTGTTTTTTTCCCCAGGGGGTCGGTTCGAAGTGACCATCGTTGCCGAAGTGGGGGAAGCCCGAGCCATCCGCAGCTTTTTATTGATCATGAAAGAGGGGGTGGGACGACCGTTCAGAATGACTGAATGGCGCTAGAAAGAGGATAGCCTTTTCAAAATCAGCGAATGGTGCCAGAGATGAACGGCTCTTTTAAAGTCTGCGAGAGGGGGGAACACAGATTGGATCAACCCATGGAGGCCCCCGACAAACCTCACAACAAAATCAGCCCATGGGGTGCCCGGTTGATGGTATAACCAAATAGCTGTCTCAGTGAATGAAAGAAGGCACGCCTCTTTGGTCCAAACCATCTTTGGCAGGATGGGAGAATCACTTCCCACCAGGCAAATGGGCCTTTTTGACAAAAATAACGCCCAAAATGATTCATTTGGAGCGGGGAGGAGACAAAAGGGATTGCAACCGATGGGGCGAGAGGGAATGATGCCCCTGGCGTGAAGGGAGCTGGAATTCGCCTGTTTTCCCTCTCCGACGCCCCAGGAACCCACCGATGCCAGTTGGATGGGACATGAACCTTGCTTCGACCGGATATTTGAAAGATTGATTGGCTCATGATTGAATGGATTCATCGCTGGCTTGTGCCCCGTGTGGTCCACTGGGATGATGAAATACGCCGATTGGGACTATCGGGCCAGGGAAAAAGACTGGATGACACCTCTGTGGTCCGCCGAAGCCGTCTGATTGTTCTGGGGCGACATCACTATCTGGAAACCAGCCGACACTATCCCATCGTCAACCGCCAAGATCTATTGGCAGCCATCCACCTGGATATGGCCGAACTCTCCCCCTATCCCCCAACTCTAGGGCTCTATCGGGTAGGACTGGTGGATGATGAAGGCAGCCGGGTTCATTTTTGGTTTCCAAAACCGGAGATCCAAACCACCCTGGGAGAGGAGTGGTCTGGCTGGCTGCTGCCGGAAAGTCTGCTTCTGGCTCTGGCTTTAACGGGTGGGGGAAAAGGCTGCCTGGTCAAACGAACCGGTGACTTCCCCTATTATATACATGGCTCAGCCCAGGGGATGCTGCTTTCGCACCCGGCGGTCGGGCTTGTGACCGGTGAAGGAATCTTCCGCCACTTGGCAGGATGTGCTGACCTGCCTCTGACGGAAATCTCTCCAAACGCGATAGGGGGGCAACTCTCCCAGGGACTCCGCGCTCTCCTGGCCACCCCTCCCCGGGATCTTACAGGGCTGTGGGCGGGGGGGCGGAAGGAGCGGGAATTTGATGGGGCTCACTATAAACGCCTCCTCCTGGTGGCCACCGCCGCCTGCGGTCTCTATCTGGCAGCTGGCAGCGCCTACCTGGAACAGCGCCGGGAAGCCGCCCAAAATGCCGTCACCGCCCAAACCCCTACCCTGGAACGGTTTGCCGGGATCCAGCGACAATGGCAAGATCTCCACCAACGCTATACCACGCTTGTCCAGGCGGTAGACGAAACCGTGCCCCGCTGGCAACTGATGCAACTCCTGGGAGAGACCCTTGGCAGCATGGATGTTCAACTCAGTTTCATCCGGGTCAACGGCAACCAGGTGGAGCTGCGAGGAGCCACGGCCAGCGCCAGCATCCTCCTCTCCCGCCTGGAGTCCCACCCTCAAGTGGTTGAGGCCCGTTTTATGGGGGCCATCAAAAAGGATCACGATGGCCAGGAAAAATTTTCCACCCGCTTCAATCTGCTCCCCAAAAGGCAAGAGGCGAAATGAACGATACCTCCCAAACCGCCTCCCCTCTGGTCAAATATGGCCTTTTTGTGATCAGCCTGTTGGTCGTGGTCCGTTTCGTCATGGCGCCAGTGGTCAAATGGCAGACAGAAACCAGGGACACCCTGGTAATTCTGGAAAAACGCCTCGCCTCGGCCCAAGGACTGGAAAGCCATCTCGGCCACCAAGAAGAGGCGTTGACCAGACTCAGACAACAATATGACGCCCTGCTCACCCGATTTCCTGCCGAAAACGATGCCCGCAAATTACAGCTCAAGGTACAAAAAGAGCTGGAACAGTGGGCTAAGATGGCCCATCTGGAAGTGACCTCCACCACCTGGCAGCCCGAATCCGGTGATTGGTTGATGAAAGCCCCTCTGCGACTGCAACTCTCTGGAACAATGGACCAATTTTCCCATTTTTTAATCAAACTGGAGAGTGCAGAAAACCACTATGCCATCGTTGATCTCCAGATTCGCCGGGACAAAAAACGGAAACAGGGTATGGTGCAGATTTCCATGCTGATCATCGCCTATGCCATTTCTACCGCCGCACCCGGGGGAGCGACCTGATGAGGATGGTCAAACAGTGGCTGCCCCTATTTCTGCTCCTCAGTGTCGGCATGACGCTTGATTTCAGCAACCGAATCATGCCTTCCAAGGGGGATACCACCCAATTGGAGCGAACATTACCCCTGTTTTCTCCTGAGCCCCCCTCTCCCACCCCTCCCAGAAAAATTACCGGTGTGGCAAATTTGTTTGGTATTCCCGACAAAAACGAGCTCCTCTCAACGACCCACCAATCTGGCGCACCACAGGATACGGTTTGGGTGGATGAACGCCGTTTACGACTGCTGGGTATTTTTGAGGAGGAAGGAGATCGCTGGGCTGCCCTGGTGGTGGATAACGGAAAAAACAAGGATAAGGAATCGATTACCGCCCGTTCCGGCATGGAAATCATCAACCTCAGGATCGTATCCGTTGGGTTGGACCATGTGGAACTGGAACGCAACGGCAAACAACTGACCCTGATTATTTTCAAGTCTGCCCCAGACACATGAAAAACCAATGGATCAAACAAACTCCCCCCAGCCAATCACAAAAAAAAACAACGTTGGCCTCTCCCATCCATGGAGATGGGGGCTGTTCCATGTTCCCTCCGGCCACACCGCGAACAAAACAATTCCGCTATCGGTGGCCAACCCGATTGGAACCTGTCACACACTCCTTTTTCCACTCTTTGGACCAGTGTGGCGGATGATGATCAGGGGAAAGGCTCATCTAACGCCAGTTGCGCAGCCATTCCCAGGATGCATAAGATCCCACTGGAACCAAAAACGAAACTCCCCACCCGGGGCTCAGGAAACGATCCTGCCCATGGTGCACCGACCATCATCTCAATAGAGGTCACAGGAAGAAACAATCCATGATCACAAATCCGGCAGTTGGGCGCGCACAGATGACTCAACCTCTCAACCCACCAGGCTCACCAGGGGCGGGACCGGTAGCCGATGAGGACTCGTGGACTTTTCCCAATCCGCAAATCGAACCAATATTTCCTGCCAACGACCGGCATCCAACGACCAGTATGCCTGAAACGCACGAGACAAAATGTTCAGGCCGCTCCTGGAAAAGACTCTCCCAGAAGCTGGCGGTTGTTTTTCTGGCATTTTTGACCGCTGGCTGTGCCCAGACCAAAATGCCGAGCCAATCCTGGCTCCTGCCTCCTCCCATGGCCTTCAACCCAACAACGGTAGAGTCCGACCCGGATACGCTGCCCCCAAGCGTGGACAATCCAAAAAACCAAGAGGAGACCATTTCCAAGCCACTGCCACCCTTTTCCAGGATTCCCTCTCTCTCCAAGGGCCAGACTTCTTTTAGTCCACAGGAAAAAATATCGACCGACTTCAGCGAATCCCGCATGGTTCGCCTGGCCGTAGATGAAATGCCCCTGGCCGACTTTCTACATCACGTCTTCGGAGAATTGCTGGGGCTCAATTATATCCTGGACGAATCAATCAGCCACGACAAAAGAAAGATCACACTCAGCATCAAGGACCCCATCAGCGAACGCCATCTTTATTCCTTGACCACAGACCTGTTGCAGGAAAAAAAATTGGCCGCCACCTACAAGGAGGGACTCTATTTCATTCATGAGGCCAAGCGTGGGACAAACGACAAAGCGGCCATTGCAGTAGGTATTGGAGACCAGCCCGAGGATATTCCCAAGACCAGTGGCCAGGTCGTGCAATTAGTGAATTACCGTTATGACGATACCAGCAGTGCCGAACGGTTGATTCGGGAGTTGACCGATGCCATCGCACGGACTGATAAAAACAAAAAGCTACTCATCATCAAAGGTTCCGCTGCAGCCGTAGCCCGTGCCATCCAGGTACTACACCTCATGGACTCCCCCCATGCCCAGGGGCGGCACATCGCTCTTATACGCCTGACTTACATGCCCCCGGAGGAGTTTATCGCACAAGTCTCCTCACTTTTGGAAAACGAGGGTATCAAAATCGCCCAGAATAGTCAGGATAGCGGGTCAGTGACCATGTCCACCCTGCCTCGTATCAATGGTGTGGTGATTTTCAGTTCCGAGGCCCTCTTTCTGGACCGAATACGAAATTGGGCCAAGCGGCTCGATCAGCCCAAACCAGGGGTGGATAAACAGTATTTTCTCTATTTTCCAGAAAACATCAGTGCCGAAATGTTGGGAGAGAGCCTGGAAGCACTGCTCTCCCTGAATGATGGTGGGGCCAACACCTCTTCCGGAAACAAATCGGTTGGAGAAAAATCCAGCACGAAAAGCACATCCACCGAGCCCAACAAAAAGAAAGCCAAGGCGATCACAAGCGGAACCGGGTCGAAGGAAGACGATGCCCATAATGTGGGACTGGTGGTGGATAGTAACCGCAATGCCTTGATTTTTTATTCCACGCCCATGCGCTATCAGAGCCTTCTGCCGGTTTTGGAGCAACTGGACGTGTTGCCCCCCCAGGTGGTGTTGGAAACAACTTTGGCGGAAGTCACCTTGACCGGCAAGCTGACCCACGGTCTGGAGTGGTTTCTCCAGGATGCTGGCAACCATTCCGATTTCAGCCTCGGCACCCTGGGCAATATTGGTTTGGCTGCCGGGGGGCTGGAGTATGCCCTCACCGCCATGGATGGCGACCTGCAGATCATGCTGCAATTTTTGGAGAGCGAAAACCAGCTCAATATACTTTCCTCTCCCCGGTTGGTGGTGCGCAGCGGTGAATCGGCCTCCATCAGCATCGGCACCGAGATCCCCCTCATCACCCAGCAAGCCTCCGACATCGACGCCTCCTCGGATACCCTCATTCAGACCATCCAATACCGAAATACCGGGGCCAATCTGAATATCGCCCCGATCATTTACGGCAGCGGGGTGGTCGCCATCGAGGTCTCTCAGGAGGTGAGCGAAGCTGGAGAAAACACTCTTTCCGGCGTCGACTCTCCCATCGTCGTGAACCGCGCCATCGATACCAAGCTGTTCGTCCGGGACGGCCAGACGGTCATTCTGGGGGGGTTGATCAGCGAAAACAATTCCGGTGCCGCCACCAAGGTACCGATACTGGGGGATCTACCGGTGATAGGTAAACTTTTCCGCACCGATTCCATCTCCGATACCCGAACGGAACTGATCATTCTCATTACGCCGCATATCCTGCGAACTGACGCGGATTTCGAGGAATTAAGCCGCGCATTTACCAAAGAATTTCAGGGACTTTCACTCACTGGGACAGCCGAAGAACTCCCGGTTTCCGCCCCCTGAGCAAGGTAAACCGGAATAGAGATCAGATGGTTCAGGTGTATTTTCCGTTTGACAAATCGGGCGAAAAGTGGCTAATATCCGCTCTTGTCACACTGAATCGTGTCTGGAATACGGTGAGTCGTATTTTGACGTCAGACGTCAAAAAACAGACGTTTTCAAATATTGCAGGGCAGCAGAAATCACCCGCAAATTTTGAAAATGTCCAAAACAAAAAGCCAGAAACAAATTGGCAAGTGCATTGCATCAGCGCACGCAGCAACACACCATCCATCCAGCCGAACATGATCTGCAACCTGCACTAACGTAACGTTTGGCTGCTGATCGGATGGGCTAACCAGGCCGGCAGGACAGGAAGGGTAATAAAGCGGACTCAGGCGTCTCACCTTTTGCGAGGCGTCTCCTAAAGGCGAGACGAGTCCAGCGGGGGGACGCTTGAGTCCCGAATTCAATCAAATTGGGAGTAACGCAATGAGAAACAAGAAGCTTAAATCTGTACTGTCGGCTGCTGCTATCGTGGCTGGCATGGGAATGGCCAGCAACGCCGACGCTGCTAGTGGCATCCAATGGGTCGTTGATACAGCAGCGCCCTCTACCACTTCCGCTACCACCAACGCAGCCTTCTCCATCGCCGCTGAATCCTTCGGCGACGACTACACCGTCGATCTGGCTGGCACCACCACCAACGGC
>JADFZT010000065.1 GCA_015232395.1 Magnetococcales bacterium
CCGAAGAAGAGAGCGCCCACCAAGCCTTTCTCGCCCTCCTGCAAAAACAGTCCGGTGACTGCATCTGGATGCGGCAATAGCCAAGCCGAATATAAAACCCCTCAATCCCCCCCTGGAAACCGTTTCCCCTCTGGGGGATATCCTCTATTTTATTCTGTAAATGATCCACCCAAGCGGAACCATTCCCTCTCTGAACTCTCCAAAGAGGTCAGGCCCATCACAATTACTTATATAGCATGGAGACGATTTATGATGAGATTTCCCACTCCCATCGTTCTGGCAGCATTTATTTTTACATTCCTCATTGGCTTGGGCGGACCGACCTCCCAGGCCATCGCCGGCAAACGACCCCCCCTGCACCACGTCTCTGCCACCGCTTGTGGTGAATGCCATCAGGCCATTTTTCAGCAGTGGGCAGGCTCCATGCATGCCAACTCCACCGCGCTGAACGATCCCATCCACGGGGCCATGTATGGGGCCCTGGTCGGGGATCCCAAGCAGGAAGGGGCCAAGCACAAAAAATCGGGCAAATATCCCATCTGCCTCCAGTGCCATGCTCCCAACGCTGCTCGGGATGGTAAAACCAAGCTCGACGCCATGCCCGCTTATGCCGAAGGGGTCAACTGTGTAGCGTGCCACACCATCTCCAGCTTCAAGGGCACCAGCTCCCCGGAAGGTAAGCCCCAACTGGGTGCCAAGGCCTACGATTTTTCCGGCTCCAGCCTCCAGGGTCCCCACGGCGCTTTCAATGGCTCCGATGCGGTAGTTTCTCCTGGCTCCGGAACAGATGAAAAAGCCTCGAACCCCTTCCCCCATACCGGTAACGCAACCTTGTTTAAAGGAGGCGATTTTTGCCTGGGTTGCCACGATCAGCGGAAAAATCCCAACAAGGTGCCGGTCTGTGCCACCGGTCCGGAGTTGCGGGAGAGCGGCAACACCGTTATCTGCCAATCCTGCCACATGCCGGTAACGGACGGTTTTGCCAACCACGCCATGAGCGGTGGTCACGATCCCGCCATGATCAAGCGTGGGGTGATTTTGGATCTCAAGGCTGAAAAGAGCGATGGGGGTATCGCTGCCAAAGTGACCCTGACCAATCCTCTTGCACATAATTTTCCCACCGGCGCACCTTTTCGCAACGTGGTGCTGAAACTCACGGGGCTGGATGCCGATGGCAAAGTGGTCTGGAAAAATTTCCAGAAGAACGCCATGAAAGAGGACAAAAAAGCGGTGCTCATGCTCAAACTGGTGGGCAAGGATGGCAAGCCCATCGCTCCTCCGGCCGCAACCAAAATTGGTGGGGATTCCCGCTTGAAGCCTGCCGAAGTGCGGGTGCTTGACTACACCATCGATGCGGCGAATGTGGCCACGGTTCGGGCGGAGCTTTTCTACAACCTGCTCCCCCCGCCCATCATCAAGAAATTCGACGCCAAGCTCCCCCCGGAAGCCAAAACGCCGGTCTCCGTGGGTCGGGCGGAAGTACAGCTCTGAAACTCTGAACCAAGTGGTTGATCGCTGAAAAACAGGAAGGCCCGGATCCGGGAGGGGGTGTTACCAGAGGGTGGTGACTGCCCCATACTCCCGGATCCGGCCATCCCGGGTCACCAGGGTCATGTTTTTGTCGATGGCGGTGGCCACGATGAACCGATCCGCCGGATCATTCACCGGGAAATCAGCAAGATCCACCGAACGGATGGCCAAATGGGCATCCAGAGGTATGATCTCCAGAAATGGCACCTGGTCCGCCCGTGCAATCCACTCTTCCACCTCCATGGCCAAGGTCACCCGCCCCTTTTTTTTCAGCAAGGCGATCTCCCAGGCACTGACGGCTGAGACATAAATTTTATCGTGTTCCTTGGCAGCCATGATGGCTTGTAAGGCTCTTTGGGAGAGTTTTTCCGGATTGCTGAACCACCAAAGCCAAGTGTGGGTATCTATCATGATCATTTCAGGGCTTCCCAATCCTCAAGCCCTACCGGTTCCAGGGGATCCTTATATTCGATGACCGAATTGCGGAAAAAAGCCAAAGGGTCTGCCTCTTCTTCCATTTTCTCCTCCCCATAGGGGACGATTTTCAGCACCGGCTTGCCCCGGTGGGTGATGATCAGCTCCTCCCCCTTCTCCTCCACCTGCCGAAACCACTCCAGTGCCCGGGGCTTGAACTGGGATTTGGAGAGTCGTTTGGACATTGCGTGTGCTCCTTGTTTGATATGAAGTGACCATGGTCATGATAGCGTGGTCATGAAGGATCGACAATTCAATTTTCCCCTCTCTTTTCCATCCTTACTTTTGATGATCGCGGGATAGGGGGTCAAAGGGTCTGTTCCCTTTGGTCGAATGCTGGTAATGTGTGGTCGGGAAGAAACGGGATCAGGCAGGTGTGCCAGAGGGGATTGGGGATCCATGTCCAAGAGACGGGAAGAGACTTTACTTTCGGACGAAGAGACCCGAAAAATGATCGGGGAGCTCGCCCGTGCCATCGCTGCAGACATTACCCATCCGGAAAAACGGGTGATTGTGGGGATTCGTCGGGGGGGGGCCATTCTTGCGGAAATTTTGTGTGAGCAGCTGAAGGACATTTTCGGCAGCGCCTTTCCCATGGGTTTTCTGGACATCACCTTCTATCGGGACGATCTGAAAACCGTCGGACCCAATCCGGTGGTGGGGGCGACCGACCTCACCATGGATATCGACGATAAACGCATTATTCTGGTGGATGATGTGCTCTTTACCGGGCGCACCATCCGGGCTGCTCTGAACGCCCTGTTTGATTATGGCCGCCCGGAAATTGTCGATCTCATGGTGTTGATGGATCGGGGCCATCGACAACTTCCCATCCAGCCCGATTATCTCGGGCGTGCAGTCGAAACCGGAAATCAGGATACCATCAAGCTCCTTCGGGGGGCCGACAGCCGCCTTTCGGTGGTACGCCGCTACCTATAAAGAAGTGGACCGATTGAGGAGATGATCTCAGGACATTCCACCTGGAACCGGAAGCACCTCTTGGGCATGGAGGGGCTCAGCCGGGACGAAATCAGCACGCTGCTGGAGACAGCAGCCTCCATTCGTGAGATCAACCGTCGGGAAATCAAGAAGGTTCCCACCCTGCGTGGCCGGACGGTGATCAATCTTTTTTACGAAAATTCCACCCGAACACGCACCTCCTTCGAACTCGCCGGTAAGCGGATGAGTGCGGATGTGATCAACGTTTCGGTTGCGACCAGCTCGGTGGCCAAGGGGGAAACCCTCTACGACACCATGGCCAACCTGGAAGCGATGAATCCGGACGTGGTGGTGGTACGCCATCCCCAATCCGGGGCCAACGAATTTCTCGCCCAGCACCTGGATACCGCCATCGTCAACGCTGGAGATGGCCGCCACGAACACCCCACCCAGGCGCTTTTGGACATTCTCACCATCGACGACAACCTGCCCCGACTGGGCCGGGATAATTTTGAAGGCATGGAAGTAGCCATCTGTGGCGACTCCCTCCACTCCCGGGTGGCCCGCTCCAACGCCATCGCCCTGAAAACCCTGGGAGCGAAGGTTCGCTTCGTCGGCCCCCCCACCCTGATGCCCACCCGGGCGGAAGAGGCTTTTGGGGTGAAGGTTTACCACGATATGGACGAAGGGTTGGATGGGGTGCAGGTGGTGATGATGCTGCGTTTGCAGCGGGAACGCATGTCCGGTGGATTTTTTCCCAGTATTCGGGAATATTTTGAATTTTGGGGGTTGAGCCGGTCACGCTTGGCCAAGGCTGCGCCAGAAGCGATTGTGATGCATCCGGGACCGATGAACCGGGGGGTGGAGATCGCCTCGGATGTGGCGGACGATCCGGATCGGGCGGTGATTCTGGAGCAGGTGGCCAACGGCTTGGCGGTGCGCATGGCCATTCTCTATCGTCTCTGCGCCGGTCGCCGCAAGGATTGAGCCCGGAAGAGGGATCGTCGGGGAGAGAGTCACTATCCCGGGTAGCGCATGTAGTCAGTATCTAAGATTCAAGTAAACAGGGTGAATCATGGGATTGGATGCCGGTCACAATATGGAAGAGAACGAAGCCCCCGTTACCCTGATCAAGGGGGGGCGAGTGGTGGATCCGGCGGCCTCTTTCGATGCCACAGCCGATCTGCTCATCGTCGATGGGGTGATCCGGGAGGTGGGCCGGGTGGATCCTCCTGCCGGTTGCCGGGTGATCGATGCCGACGGTTTGACGGTGGCCCCGGGGCTGGTGGATATGCATGTCCACTTTCGGGAGCCTGGATTCGAATACAAGGAGACCATCGCCGGGGGATCCCAGGCCGCAGCGGCGGGAGGAGTTACTTCGGTGGCGGCCATGCCCAACACCGCCCCTGCCAACGACGACCCCAGCGTCACCGGCTACATGCTGCAAAAGGCCCGGGCCGCAGGATTGGTCAATCTCTATCCCATCGGGGCCATCACCAAAGGGCTCAAGGGCAAGGAGCTGGCTGAGATGGGGCTCCAGCAGCAGGCTGGCTGTGTGGCTTTTTCCGACGATGGCTATGTGGTGATGGATAGTGGTGTGATGCGTCGGGCCATGGAATATTCCCGGGCTTTTGGAGCGCTCATTATCCAGCACGCCGAAGATTCCGGCCTCTCCTGTGGCGGCTGCATGAACGAAGGGGTCCACTCCAGCCGGTTGGGTTTGCCGGGGATTCCTGTGGAGTCCGAAGAGGTGATTGTGGATCGGGATATCCGTCTGGCTGAGCTGACTGGCGGGCGCTATCACGTCGCCCACATCTCCGCAGCCGGGGCGGTGGCTGCCGTCGCCGCAGCTCGAAAAAAAGGGCTTCAGGTCAGCTGTGAAGCGGCTCCCCATCACTTTACCCTCACCGACGAAGCGGTGGTGGGTTACGATGCCAACTATAAAATGTCCCCCCCCCTGCGCAGCGGTATCGACCGTAACGCCATCCTGGAAGGGTTGGCCCGGGGAGATATTACCGCCATCGCTACCGATCATGCCCCCCACGAGCGGGATTCCAAACAGGTCGAATTTTGCCGGGCGGCCAATGGCGTCGTGGGTCTGGAAACCCTCCTGCCCTTGAGCCTGGATCTGGTTCGGGAGGGGGTGCTTGGCTTGATGGAAACCCTGGCCTGCCTCACCTGCAATCCGGCCCAACTGCTGGGGATCGATGGGGGGACTCTGGGGGTGGGTGCCAGAGCCGATGTGGTGGTGTTTGATCCCGATGAGGCGTGGGTGGTGGATCCAAGGCGTTTGCACGGCACGGCCCGCAACACCTGTTTTGCCGGGATCAAGGTCCGGGGGCGGGTGAAAAAAAGCCTTCTGGCCGGTCGCATTGTCCACAGCGACGGGAGATAAGGGCCATGGGGAGAGGGGTGATGGTTCGGGAGAGGGGCCAAGTGGTGGAAAACCAAGCCCTGGAAGGGGGATTTCACCGTCTGCGCCTTCATGCCCCCCGCACTGCTCACTCAGCCCAGCCAGGTCAGTTCATTCATCTCGACATCCACCCCGCACTCACCCTGCCGCGACCTTTTTCCCTGAATGGCGTCCATCCCGGAGAGGGGACTGTTGATCTCCTCTATAAGGTAGTCGGGGAGGGGACCGACCTCATGACCCGCTGGAAAAAGGGGGAGGTGGCGGGGGTTTTGGGCCCTATCGGTCGCCCTTTCACCCTGACCGGGGATTTCCGTCACGCTTGGCTGATTGCCGGTGGGGTGGGATTTGCACCGTTGGAATTTTTAGCCCGCCGACTGGTGGCCCAAGGGGTGAATGTCACCCTCTTTTTGGGGATTGAAGGGGGGTGCCCCTTTTCACTCTCCTCCTTGGAACTCCTGGGAATTCCAGTTCATCTGGCCAGTGTTGTGCCCGAGCCGGGCTATTTTCAGGGATTCGTCACCCAGCTGGTGGAGACGCGTTTCCATCAGCTTCCCGATGAAATGCGTTCGGATATTCATCTGTTCGCCTGCGGTCCCACCCCGATGATGAAAGCGGTCAGTCTTCTGGCTGGGCGAACCGGCCTCAGAGGGGAGATCTCCCTGGAGGAGCATATGGGGTGTGGGTTTGGTGGCTGTGCGGGCTGTGCCGCCCCCATTCGGAGTTCCCAGCAGGATTCATCCTCAGAAGCGCCACAAAATCCATCACCAGAAGCAGGACAAAATTGGAACTACCAGCGGGTCTGTGTTGACGGACCTGTTTTTGCCATCGACCAGGTGGCCTGGGAAAAGACGGAATCAGACCAACCACGCTAGGGAGGAATTCCATGACGACCGATATTACCCAGATCCGCAATATGGCCCTGATCGCTCCGGGCGGTGCGGGCAAGACTACCCTGGCGGAAGCCCTGCTTTTCAACTCCCAGGCCATTGAGCGATTGGGTGAGGTGGAAAAGGGCACCACGGTGATGAGTACGGAGCCCGAGGAGATCGCCCGGGGGATTACCATCACCACCCATCTGGGCCATATGACCTGGAAGGATCACCAAATCAACGTCGCCGACACCCCCGGCTATATCGATTTTTTGGAATCGACCCGGGGCACCCTGGCCGTGATGGGGGGAGCGGTGATGCTTTTTTCCGGTGTGACCGGCGTCAAACCCGAAAATGAGCGGCTTTGGGGTCTCACCAATGAGGCTTCGGTGCCGGTGATGGGTTTTATCAACAAGATGGACAAGCCCCGGGCCAATTTTATTCGCACCCTCGGTCAGATTGAGGAGACCTTGGGTCAGGCCACCTTGCCGTTGACCATTCCCATCGGTGCGGGGGAGACTTTCCGGGGGATCGTCGATCTCATTCCCATGACCGCCTGGTCCGCCAAGGATGGGGTTTTCACCCAGATCGACCTGCCTGAAGAGGCCCGGGCCGATGCCGAGCACTATCGTACGCAACTGGTGGAAAAGATTGTCGAGGGGGACGATGATCTGTTGGAAAAATATTTGGAAGAGGGAGAGGAGCCGGCTGAGGAGGAGTTGCACCGCTGCCTGCGGGAGGCGGTGATCACCCGGCGGATGATGGTGGTGTTTTGTGGTTCGGGCCGGGCCAACATCGGCGCACGAGCTTTGGCCAACGGTATTGTCGCCTATCTGCCGAGTCCTGTGGACAAGGCGGACATCCAACCTCTGGTGGGTGTGGATCCCACGGATGAGACCCGGGAAATTTCCCGCTCTCCCACTGCTTCGGATCCTTTTTCCGGGGTCATATTCAAGACCACCATCGATCCTTTTTCCGGACGCCTGTCGGTGTTGCGGGTTTTTTCGGGGGTGTTGGAGGCCGACAAGCCGGTTTATAACGGCACCCAGCGCAGGCGGGAGAAGGGGGGCCATCTTTATAAGCTGCAAGGCAAAGAGATGGTGCAGGTGAGTCGTCTGAGTGCCGGAGAGATCGGTGCGGTGGCCAAGCTGGAGAAGAGCCGCACCGGGGATACCCTCTGTCAGGCAGACAATCCCATCGACTATCCGGGGGTGGAATATCTGGATCCAGCCTCTTCTTTTGCGGTGGAGGTGGATCCCAAGACCGAAGAGAAGGCCTCTACGGGTCTGCTCAAATTGACCGAAGAAGATCCCACCCTGCGTTTTTATCGGGATCCTGAAACCAACGAGATGATTTTGGGTGGCATGGGCCAGACCCATCTGACGGTGATGTTGGATCGCCTGAAGCGTAAATATGGGGCGAATGCCACGCTTAAAACCCCCAAGGTACCCTATCGGGAGACGATCCTGGGTTCGGCCCGGGTGCAGGGCAAACTCAAAAAGCAGAGTGGTGGTCGGGGGCAGTATGGGGATTGTTGGGTGGAGATGTCACCCCAGCCCCGGGGAAGCGGTTTTGAGTTTGAGGATCGCATTGTCGGTGGTGTGATTCCCCGTCAGTTTATCCCTTCGGTGGAGAAGGGGATTCGGGAGGCGATGGGAGCTGGCATCATCGGGGGCTATCCGGTGGTGGATTTCAAGGTGGCTTTGGTGGATGGCACCCACCATTCGGTGGACTCCTCGGACAACGCCTTCAAGATTGCCGGTTCCATGGCGTTCAAAAAGGGGATGGAGGCGGCCCGTCCGGTTTTGCTGGAGCCCATCATGGCCATGGAGGTGACGGCACCCGATGATATTTTGGGGGATGTGATTGGTGACTTGAACAGCCGCCGGGGTCGTATCACCGGTATGATTCCCCAGGCGGGTCAGCAGACGGTCAAGGCAGAGGTGCCCATGGCGGAGGTGTTGGATTACGGCAACGTGCTCAACGCCCTGACTTCCGGCAGAGGTCTCTACACCATGCAGGTCTCCACCTACAGTGAGGTTCCCAGCCACATTGCCAGGTTGGTGCTGGAGGCGAAGGCCAAAGAAGAAAAATAGGATCTGAAGAGCAGCAGGATCGAAGCACGGGAAAAATCATGGCGGGCACATATGGAAAGTGTGCCCGCCATTTTTTTTGGTCAAAATCAGAGGGAAGTTCCCCTGGGCTTGCCGTTATCCGTCATGACCCGCCCCAAAGCCGCTGAAATGTCGTCCGCCGTAATCTCCCCAATCGCCTCATGGCGCTCCAAAATCACCGCAGCCGCAGCCCAGGGTCGCCATTGGGCGCTCACCCGGGCGGTTCGGCCGGAGATCACCACCGTTGGCAATCCCAAGGCGGCGGTGATATGGGCAGACCCCCCCTCAGCCGCCACCGCAGATTCACAGCGGGAGACTTCTTGAATAAAGGCGGAAACGGAATCGGTGGCCTGATAGATCACCCCCTTTTCTTTTTCCAGGGCGCGAAGGGGATGATCGGGTGAGGTGAGGAATAGCCGGATTTCGGTGATCCCATTTTTTTGGCGCAGTCTTTCCAGCAGCAGCCGATATTTTTCCAGGGGGTAGCGGTTGGCTTTTCGGGGAACATCCGGGCAGAGGGCCAGCACCCCGGGTGTGGGGGGATGGGGCCGGGTCATGGTGGCCCAGGGGAGGGGATCGGGGAGGGTGAACCCCCCCAGCTTCAGCACCTGGGCTGAGGAGGTGACCTGGTGTTGGTTGGGATGATCCACTGGGGGGTTGGCGGCATCAAAGATGAGATCATAGATCTGCCCTTTGGGGGAGCTGGTGCCGATTCGGTAGCGACCGCCGCTGAACCAGGCGATCAACGCCGCCAGGGAGGAGTAGCCGCCGATCACCACCACCTGATCGAAGTGGATGGCCCTGAGAGTACGCAGCAACGGGTGGAAGGGGAGCCCGATGCGGCCCAGGTAGATTTTATCATCCAGTATGTGGAGCTGGTCGATGCCGGGGGCGTTTTGGAAGATCACGGCATTATAGGGGTTGGCCAGGAGGTGGACTTCCAGCTGGGGGTCGCTCTTTTTCAGCACTTCGATCAGCGGTAGCACACAGACGGCATCCCCCAGACGGTTGCGGCGGATGAGGAGAATGCGTCTGGTTGGATCGGGGAGGGGTTTTTGGCCACGAAAGCGGCGGATCAGGAGATAGACCCCCCGCAACAAAAACCGCTCCAGATCCAGGACGGGCTGCTTGATCCAGTCGATGGGTTTTTTCATCCGGTCGAAATAGGACATGCCGATGGATCCTTCAGCAAAGGGTGGCCGACTCCTTCCGGTCTTATCCCGGAGGATGGCCAGCATGTAACCATGGCCCCATCTCCCAGGCAAGTTCTTCAGCTCTTTTGGGGGCTGCCTTCCTGGCACGGTGCTCTTTGAGGTGTGACACTTTATCCACAATCGATCATATATTGGGCTCAACCGCTTGATATTAAAAAAGAATCATTCTCTTTTCGGTGTAAACAGGGTGTGAAAAAAGGCAAAAATGGCCGCATTTATCGATCAAGGGGTGATCATATGAGGCCGATAAGAGACACCTGGGGGGAGAAAAGTTACACTAATGCCCCGGATTTTGCCCTTGTATACCGATGGGAGGAGGGTGTGGGGGAGGGAGTGTGGCATATTTATCAGTGTGAGCCATGCGTGTCTTTTTTCCCACAAGGGGCTATTGGGGCTCTTCAGAGGGGTGTGGTTGCGCAGAATGGTCCCAGGCCAAGGGCTGTCATGGCAGGGGGGTGTCGGAAAAGCCACACCTTAACCCCCGGAAACTTTCGGCAAGGTCAATTCCCTGACAAGCCACCAGTGGGCGCCACAGACCTTGCAGTTAAAAGTTCTTTTTAAACAGTAAGTTATAACAAGTATTTGGTTTTGGCCCCGGAGTTGCTTAGTAGAGATCCGTCGTTCAATTCCAAGGGCGGGACGCTGAAAACGGGAAGAGATTCCAGGCTTCAGCGTCCCAATCCCTGGGGAGGGAGGACAACCCCAACAACAGGTTGGACCTGAGCCACCACCGGTCAGGAAAAAAAATGCAGAGGTTGATTTTTTTTTCTTGACGGTGAGACGCAGAACGCGATATAAGGTTCGACATTGTTGCGAAAGAGCAACAGGTGTGTTGCAAAAAGACACACAGGCAGCACACAGAAAGTTAAGCAGGAAAGACCTAAGCAGTTTAACGAAAAAGTTCCCGGGGCGGGGGTTCTGGGAGCGACACTCTAAAGCAGTACATACTTAAGGAGAACAAAAATGAAGAAGTCTATGATTCTTGGTGCGGCCGCTCTGGCTGCGATGGCTTTCGCTCCCGGCATGGCTGATGCAGGCGGTCCTGTTGTGGGCAAGTGGAAGAAAAAAGGCGACAACGTTTCCATGGGCGGCTACTACTTCTTCCGCGTCCAAGACACCGACAACACCCTGGCTGATGACGCTTCCATCCGTGACGAGCAGCGCTGGTGGGCCCACCGTCTTGAGCTTCAAATGGACTTCACCGTGAGCAACAAGACCCACGCTCACATGGTGACCCGCGTTGTCGACAGTGGTATGGTTGAAGGTGCTCACGGCCACTCCAACAACAACAACGTTGGCGGCTCACAAGCCACCGATGGTGGTGACTGGGACATCCGTCAGCTCTGGTTGGAAACCGAAGCTTGGGGTTTTGGTGTGAAAGTCGGCGACATGCCCCTTTCTTTGAACGACAAGATTCTCGTCAACCACGACACCACCTCTTTCGGTACCATCATGCTGTCCCGCACCTTCGGCGACATCACCGCTGTCCTGGCCAACGTGCGTTGGGATGAGGGTAACGCTTCCGGTCTGTCCGAGAATGACACCACCCGCGGCGCCGACGACGATGACATTGATCTCTACTTCTTGACCTTGCTCGGCGAGATGAATGACATCAACCTGCAGTTCACCGCCGCTTACATGGATGCCCAAGAAGGTTCCAACCTCTTGGCTACCCTGGCCGACACCGGCGTTGCCAACGGTTCCGACACCAACAACCACTGGTTGGCTTTGACCGCCAACACCATGATCTCCGGCATCGATCTGACCGGTACCGTGATCTGGGAAGGTGGCTGGGACAACGCTACTTCCGCCGGACAGGCTGAAGAGAGTGACTTCCTGGCTGCTCTGCGCGCCAAAGGTAAGACCGGCTTCGGCGGATGGAATGCTTATGCCTTCTATGCTGGCGAAGACTTCGACAACATCGTTGACAGCAAGCAGGGCTGGTCCGCTACTTGGGACAACGGTGGCCCCGGCGGTGTGGATCTGATGGGTGCCCATGGTTTCACCGATCTGACCGAGAACACCACCGGTGACAACGCCATTGCCAATCTCTCCAACAGCGAGAACATGACCGGTATCGGCGCTGGCCTCACCTTCAACGCTGGTGGCTGGACGATCAACCCCATGCTCGACTACGCTTCTGTCGTCGAGGAAGACCTGAACGACAACGGTATCTCCGACTTCGCTGCTGACAGCGCCTGGGGCGGTACCCTCAAGGTCTCCACCAAGCTGGACACCAACACCACTCTGTACCTGCAAGGCACCTATGTCGATCCCGACGAGACGGCTGATAACGCCAACGTCGACGACATGTACCTGCTGGAAGCTGCCGTCAAGATGGCCTTCTAAGTCAGCCATTTTGTTGTAGCAGTCGCATGATGATTCAAAGGGGGGCTTCGGCCCCCCCTTTTTTTTGTTTGAATTTTTTGATCGCTCTACATCTCTGATCCCCCCCGTTTTTCCCGATCCCACCGTTTTACCGATCATCCGAACCAAATCAAGCAGCAGATGACTCTGCCATTCTCCCGATCCTACTGTTTCACCAATCAAATAAACCAAATCAAGTACCCATGTAGGATGTGGTTAGCTGTGCGAACCGCATCATTTTTTCCAAGCAAATCCTCACATCAACCATCCATTGGGTTTACACAACCTGAGAGGGTCCGGTTCAAATATCTGCGAAAGCGATCCAACGATGCGGTTCGCACGGCTCACCACATCCTACATAGCTGCAAATATTGAATATTTTGTGGATTTTGATTTTTACCGGGAGAATGTGGTGAGCATATAAAAGCCACGCCCACCCTGGCGTTTATCCTGGTAAGGCTAATGAACCTTCAGGATGCGAGGCAGAAACAGGCTATTGGGCCAGGTTTTCCCGGAAAGGAGCCAGAAAGGCTTCATAATTTCGCCACCGCTCCACCGCATGGCGATAGAGGGGTTGGCGCACCTGCCAGGAGCTGGCGGTGGCGACTGTGCGTGGATTTTGGTGAAAAGTGAGGCATGCTGCATCCCATTGGAGGCCTAAAAAGGCAACCAGCTGTTTGGAACTTCCTTCGAGATCCGCTACCACATCCTCATAGTGGATGGTAAGGAGGCGGTCGGGGAAGATATTTTGCCAGTGAGTGGCCAGTTTTTCGTTGGCATTGAGAAAATGAGCGATATCGGCCAGGTCGTAGCAGTAGGGATGGCGATGGCTGAAATCCTGAAAATAGAGGGAGAGAGCCAGATCCATGGGACGGCGTCGGCAATGAATCACCCGGGCTTGGGGAAAAAGTTTGAAAATCAATCCCAGATGGAAAAAATTGTCGGGTAACTTGTCGATCACCCTTAAAGCTGAAAGAGGAGCGTCCCGATTGAGGCGCGCCAGATAAGCTTCAGCCAGGGATTGGGCCTCATCAGAACGGAGATCTCGCGCCGATTCGGGAAAAGAGTGATCCGAATCCCCAAGAGGGGCAAGTTTTTGAGCCAGTTGCGGGAGGGTGGATAGCTCCCCCGCACCAAAAATCTGGGGGTGGGAGGCGAGAATCTGCTCAACCAGGGAGGTGCCGGAGCGGGGCGCGCCGAGAATAAACACCGGCTGCTCTGATGGATCACCAAAATCACCCCCTGAAAAATAGTTTTCTGAAAAAATAGCGATGTTTCGCGCTACCAGGCGGTGATGATCCTCGGGGGAGAAGGGGTGTTGGCGACGACGAATCCCGTTGGCCTGCTGATAATGGTGGAAGGCATCCGACCAGTTGCCACAGTCATCGTGCATTTTTCCCAGAGCAAAATGGCAGTGGGCAGCGGTGGCGTCGGTGATTTGCGGCTGGTTGAAAACCCTCTGTACGGCGAGGAGATCTTTGCGATCCGCTGCTGAAAATCGGCGGACGTGGGCGAGGGATTGAATCGCCTCCCCATAATCGCGTTTGAGTGCCCAGGCTTTGCGAAAGGCCGCTTCCGCTTCAACGGCTTGACCCTGGTGCTGGAGGCAGACTCCCAGATTTTTGTGGACTTGGGGCAGATGGGGGTCGCACTCAATTCCTTTGGTAAAGGCTTGGGCGGCTTCCTCGGTTCGATCACAGGCTTTCAAACATTGGCCCAGATTGAGCCACAGGCTAGCGGTGCCAGGATGGTGGTGCAGGGCATTTTTTAGAAGTTTTTCAGCGGTTTCATGAAGCCCTGAACGGCGCAAAAGGTGGCCCAGATTGTTGATGGCCTGGAGGTTGCCCGGGGCGATGGCAAGCTCTTTTTCAAAAGCGGCTCGGGCCTTTTCCAGGGCGTTTTTTTTGAGATGGATGAGGCCCAGGGTATTGTGAAAACCGGGGTGAAGGGGGCTTGCTAAAATCGCTTTTTGAATGCGGGTCAAGGCCCGGTCCAGCTGTTGGCGCGCCAGGGAAAGGGCGGCCAAAATATGCAGCGCATCGGGATGCTGGCGCTGGATTTTGAGAATTTTTCGGCAGAGTCCTTCGGCTTGGTCCCATTGACCTTGGGCGTGGAGATGGGCCGCTTTTTTCAACAGCTCGGGAATGGCCCGGGCCTTCCGACCGCCGGAGCTTGCCTGCCTGGGCAGGGGGGGACTCTTTTTTCCACGCATGGGGCGTATCCCATTTATTTCTGGGCCGGTTTTTCCGGGTGGTGTTTTCATCCGGCTGTCATTGACCCAATAATTTACCAATAATTGCGGCCAATAACTACGCGTGACAGGGTCATGACACACCCGCCAAGCCACGCCACACTCTGATCTTTACCGGGAAAAATGTCAGCAGAGTCTGGATGGTTAACCCTTTAAGTCATCCGTTTTTTTGTCTATTCGGCCCTGGTTCGACCCAACCGGCCCGGGATAGGGGGTTTTTCCCTGGCACATGATGTTTTCAGAGGCCGATTTATCTGCTACGATTGGGCTCGGATTGAAACCGGAAAAACAGACACAGGCCGAAAACCTTTTTTCCCCCGGGTTTCTCACACTTGTAAGGTGATTGACGAGATGAACGGAAAAATTTTAACCACCGTCCTCCTGGGCCTGGCTTTGGCCACCTCCGGCTGCTCTTCAAAAATTTGGAGCAGCCCCAACAAGGTGGATGAGCACAAGCTTTCCCAGTTTGGCAAAAAAAATGTTCTGGATGAAGCCAGAGAGACCGGGGATTATAACTCCGCGGCTGACGCTGGTGAGGACAGCTTTTTTTCTTTTGGAGCGGGTAACAGCAGCGGCAGCAGCGGGATTTTTGGTGGCGGTGGCAGTTATGTCTCCAGCCAGGAGGAGGTCCGGGCCGAAAAGCTCTATCAGGGGGCACTGGACGTGGTGATGGATCTGCCCATCCAGGTGGCAAGCCGCTCTGGTGGATTTATCTCCACCGACTGGAAGGTCAACCCCCGAGACGCCAATTCACGCTATCGCTTGAACATCCGGGTCTCCGGGGTGGAGCCCTATGGGGAGGTTCGGGTGGTGGTTCTCAAGCAGGAGTTGATGGGCGGTGAGTGGACAGATCGCCCGGCAGACAAAAATTTGAGCCGTCAGATTGAAAAAGCGGTGCGCAAAAAAGCCGAGGTGATCCGCTTTTAATCCAGCCGATTTTACCCGCTGTCCGACCTGGACTGGTGGGACCGGTGGGGTTGGCTGATGTTTCCACCGGCTGACATTTCCAGGGGCTGGTCTTTCCTCCCCTGGATACACATAAAATCAAGCCTTGAATCATTGGCTCAAGGCTTGATTGTCGGTTTCTTCTCAACCCGGATCTGTTTCTTCGGTGGATTAAGCGACGGTGGTATCCGCTCTGTTTCGGCCCGGTGGATTGAGGGGCAGCGGCAGAGTGAGGGTGAGGTTGGTGCCGCTGACCGGTGGGGTGAGGGGCTCGAATTTGCCGTCGACGATATCGACGAAGATCAGACTGCGCCCCGACCTTTCAATCCGGTTCAGAATGGCGTTGGCGATATTGCCGGTGGCGTGGGTGAGGCAGATGCCATATCCGGCATCTTCGGAAGCGATGATGGAAAAAAGCTTGATGGACTGGGCCATCTTTGCCAGGGGGTCGTCTTTCAGATAACCCATCTCGATGAGGCCGTCAGCCGCACCGCATACGACTGCTGGATAGTGGCCCCGGTCCCGATGATATTCCAGGCAGGCATGGCTCAGGGAGAGGAAGAGACCCAGGAGGACAGTGGTTTCATCGTTGGGCAGCTCTTTATCGGTGATTTGCTCCCGAAGCTCTTTGAGTTTGACCAAAAACCATAAAATGGCCGTGAGAAAAATGACAGATAGCAGGATAGTGGTCATGGGCTCCAGGGGGTTTGGTGGGATTGATCGGTTGGGTTCGATGGGGCTTTCATGGCATTTTGTCCCCGAGAGATGGAATTGGCCCTTGCTAAATTCAACTATAAAAAATAAAAAATAATTTGCAACCGCAAGCGATGCGATTAGGATAACTAGACTTGGTTCTCCCAACCAACACCCACATCAACGACATTCTGGAGGTGCACAATAATGGCTGACAAAACCCTGGACGCCAAAGGACTCAACTGCCCCCTGCCCATCCTGAGAGCCAAAAAGGCCCTCAAAGGAATGGAAGGCGGCCAGATTTTGGCGATTGAGGCGACGGACCCCGGTTCCGCCAAAGACTTCGAGTCGTTCTGCAAACAGACCGGCAACGAGCTGGTCAAGGCGTCTGAGTCTGGTGAAGTCTTCTACTACGAGATCCGCAAGGTATAGAGGAGAAGGCGCATGTCCGACCAGAAAAAATTGGCCATTATCGCCACCAAAGGGACGCTTGATTTTGCCTATCCACCCTTGATCCTGGCCACCACGGCGGCGGCGCTGGATTATGAAGTGACCATCTTCTGGACTTTCTATGGGCTTCAAGTCCTGAAAAAGGATCGTAACCTCAAGGTTTCGCCTCTGGGCAATCCGGCCATGCCCATGAATCCAGCCCCGGATTGGATGATTCCCAACGTTCTGATGACCATGCCCTTCGTCGAAGCGGGAGCCACCGCCATGATGAAGGCCAAGATCAAGAGCAAGGGGGTGGCCTCCATTGACGACCTCATGGAAATGGCTATTGAGTCCGATGTTCACAACATCGCCTGTCAGATGACCGTCGACCTGTTCGACTTCAAGCACGAAGAGCTGATCGATGGCTTGGAATATGCCGGTGCCGCCCGCTTTTTCGAGGTGGCTCAGGAGGCGGATATCACCCTCTTCATCTGATCTTTTCCCGCTCCAAAAAAAGCCCGGTCTGTTACAGGACCGGGCTTTTTTTGATTTGGGGGGAGGCAAGCGTTGTAAAAGTTTCCATTATTGGTTAAAAAGTAAGTTTTTCCAAAGTTTCGGAGCGGGCCATGAATCGAGCCAGCCAGTCAGCAGTCATGTCTACCTACGGTCGCTATCCCGTCGCTTTCGTGCGGGGGGAAGGGTGTCGCCTGTGGGATGAAGCCGGGCGGGAATATATCGATTTTCTCGCTGGAATCGGGGTAAACAACCTGGGCCACTGCCATCCGAGTGTGGTCAAGGCGGTCCAGGAACAGTCCGCCCGGTTGATCCACACCTCCAATCTTTATTGGGTGCCCAACCAGGAGGCTCTGGCTGAAAAGCTGACCTCTTCCTGCTTTGCTGATCAGGTCTTTTTCTGCAACAGCGGGGCGGAAGCCAACGAGGCGGCCATCAAGCTTGCCCGAAAATATATGCGGGATAACGGTCACCCGGGCCGTTTTGAAATCATCACCACCCACGGGGGGTTTCATGGCCGTACCCTGGCCACCCTCACCGCTACCGCCCAAGAAAAGGTCCAGCGGGGGTTTGATCCCCTGATGCCCGGTTTTCGTTACGTGCCTTTCAACGATATCCAGGCCATTGAGCGGGCCATCAGCTCCTATACTGCGGCCATCCTGGTGGAGCCCATCCAGGGGGAGGGGGGCGTGGTGATTCCGGATGACGGCTATCTGGATGCCCTGCGGGAGATCGCCGACCGCCACGAACTTTTGGTGATTTTGGACGAAGTGCAGACCGGTATGGGGCGGACCGGTCGCCTGTGGGGCCATCACTGGAGCGGGATGGTGCCGGATATCATGACCTCTGCCAAGGGAATCGCATCGGGGCTGCCCATGGGGGCGTGTCTGGCCAAGGACAAGGTCGCAGATTCTTTCACGCCAGGCACCCACGGCACCACCTTCGGCGGTAACCCCCTCTCGGCAGCAGCGGCTCTGGCCACTTTTTCGGTCATGACCCAAGAGGGGATGTTGGAGGAAGTGGCCGCCAAGGGGGCCTATCTCCTGGCGCGGCTCAACCGGATCAAGGATCGATTCAAGTTGGTCAAAGAGGCCCGGTGCCGGGGGCTCATGGCGGCACTTGAGCTGAACACCCCGGCGGAAGAGGTGGTGGCGACGGCTCTTTCCAGGGGGCTTTTGATGAGCTGTCAGATGGGGACCATTCTGCGCTTTTTGCCCCCACTGACCGTGACCCGGGAGGAGATCGACCGGGCCATGGATCTCCTGGAAGGCGTATTGAACGATCATTTTTGACCGGATCACCCCGGCAAACGGGTTTTTCCCGGCTTCCCGATCTTTTGGTTTTTTGGTGGGAGCCATACCAAACCCATGGCGGGGGCCGCTCCACAAGGATTGACCGATCCACCAGAAACGGGTTTGACCAACATGGCGGAAAAAAGTCGAGAAAAACGCGATCTGCTCTCCCTGGCGACGGTAAACGGTGAAGAACTGGACCGTCTTTTCCGGCGTGCTGCGTGGCTGAAAAAATCCCTGCTGGAGGGAGCGACCACCCATACCCTGAAAGGTCGGGTGTTGGGGATGCTCTTCGAAAAGGCTTCCACCCGCACCCGGGTCTCCTTCGAGGTGGGCATGTTCCAGCTGGGGGGGCATGCACTGTTTCTTTCGGCCAAGGATCTGCAATTGGGTCGGGGGGAGGCGGTTTCCGACAGTGCCCGGGTGCTGTCGCGATTTTTGGACGGCCTGATGGTGCGCACCTTCGAGCACAAAAATGTCGAAACCATGGCCCACTATTCATCGGTACCGGTGATCAACGGCCTCTCCGACGATTTTCATCCCTGTCAAATTTTGGCCGATATCTTTACCTACCAGGAGCATCGCGGGGGGATTCGGGGGCGGACGGTGGCCTGGGTGGGGGATGGCAACAACATGGCCAACACCTGGATTCAGGCGGCGGCCAAGTTGCGTTTTCACCTGATGCTGGCCTGCCCGGAAAATTATGATCCCCCTCCCAGCTTGATGGAAGCGGCCCGGCAGGAGATTGGCAGCGACGGGGATGGCTCCATCACCCTGGTGCGAGATCCCAAAGAAGCGGTCATTCGAGCTGACCTGGTCACCACCGATACTTGGACCTCCATGGGCCAGGAGTCCGAGCGGCAGCGGCGTTTGCGGGCTTTCCAGGGTTATCAGGTGGATGAAGCCTTGATGAAACTGGCGGCACCCGATGCCCTGTTCATGCACTGCCTGCCGGCCCATCGGGGGGAGGAAGTGAGCGCTGCAGTGATGGATGGTCCCCAATCGGTGATTTGGGATGAGGCTGAAAACCGCCTTCACGTTCAAAAAGCGATATTGGAGTGGCTTTTGGGTTTTGGACTCTACGACGAATAAACATCTCGGTCTTTCGGGGTGGGTGGCAGGTGTAAATCAGCCACCACATCAGCCCTGCTCATTCGTGGCAGGTGTGATCCATCAATACAGGTAAGTGAAGGGAAATATCAGGATGGCGGATCAGGTGAACAAAGTGGTGTTGGCCTACTCGGGCGGCCTGGATACCTCTATTATTCTCAAATGGTTGCAGGATCACTATCAGTGTGAAGTGGTGGCCTTTGCGGCTGATCTGGGTCAGGGTGAGGAGCTGGAAGAGGCCCGTATCAAGGCTGAAAAGATGGGGGTCAAGGAGATCTTCATCGATGATTTGAAAGAGGAGTTTGTTCGGGATTTTGTCTTTCCCATGTATCGGGCCAACGCCCTCTACGAGGGGGTCTATCACCTGGGCACCTCCATCGCCCGCCCCCTGATCGCCAAGCGTCAGATCGAAATAGCCAACTTGACCGGCGCGGAGGCGGTTTCCCACGGGGCCACCGGCAAAGGGAACGATCAGGTGCGTTTTGAGCTGGGCTATTATGCCCTGCGCCCTGACATTCGGGTGATCGCTCCTTGGCGGGAGTGGGATTTGAATTCCCGGGAAAAGCTCTTCGCCTATGCGGAAAAACATGGCATTCCGGTCCCCACCAGCAAGCGGGGGAACGTCCCCTATTCCATGGATCGCAATCTCCTGCACCTCTCCTTTGAAGGCAACGCCCTGGAAGATCCCTGGCAGGAGCCTGACGAAGAGATGTTTATGCTTTCGGTCTCTCCGGAAAAGGCGCCGAACAAGCCGACTTATGTGGAGATCAGCTTTGAAAAAGGCGATCCGGTAGCTCTCGATGGGGAAAAAATGACCCCGGCCACACTCCTCACCCGCCTCAATCAACTGGGGGGAGAAAACGGCATCGGTCGGTTGGATCTGGTGGAAAACCGCTATGTGGGGATGAAGTCCCGGGGGGTGTATGAAACCCCTGGCGGCACCATCATGGGGGTGGCCCACCGGGCGATGGAATCCCTGACTCTGGATCGGGAAGTGGCTCACCTCAAGGATGAACTCACTCCCCGCTATGCGAGCCTGGTCTACAATGGCTACTGGTTCAGCCCGGAGCGGGAGATGCTGCAATCGATGATCGATGCCAGCCAGGCTTTTGTTTCGGGGGTGGTGCGGGTGAAGCTTTACAAGGGCAACGTGATGGTGGTGGGGCGCAAGTCCGACTATTCCCTGTTTGAGCCGGCCATTGCGACCTTTGAGGATGACCAGGGGGCCTATGATCAGTCGGATGCGGGGGGGTTCATCAAATTGAACGCTCTGAGAATGCGCATCGCCAAGCAACTGCGCCCCAAGGGATCTTGACCCGGACCATGGGTGATAAAAACAGCTCCACCAAACTTTGGGGCGGGCGTTTTTCCGGCCCCACCGACGCCTTTGTCGAGGCCTTCACCGCCTCCATCCACTACGACTCCAGGCTCTACCGCCAGGATATTCTGGGCTCCCGGGTTCATTGTCGGATGTTGGCTCGCCAGGAGATTATTCCCCCGGGGGATGCCGAGGCGATTTTGGCAGGGCTTGATCGGGTGGAGGGGGAGCTGGAAGAGGGCAAGCTGCCTTTCAAAACCTCCCTTGAAGATATCCACATGCATGTGGAGAGCCGCCTGCGGGAGTTGATCGGTCCGGTGGCGGGGAAGCTCCACACCGCCCGCTCCCGCAACGATCAGGTGGCGACCGATTTGCGGCTTTATCTCCGGGAGGAGGTGGATGCGATTCGGGGGGAGATCCTCCGCATGCAGCGCAATCTCGTCACCTTGGCCGAAGCCCACACCGAAACGGTCATGCCGGGATTTACCCACCTGCAAAATGCCCAGCCCATCAATTTTGCCCATCACCTGCTGGCTTATGTGGAGATGCTGGATCGGGATCGGGCGCGGTTTGGGGAGCTGCACAGCCGCATCAATCAACTGCCGTTGGGCTCTGCGGCGCTGGCGGGTACCCCTTTTCCGGTGGATCGGGCTTGGGTCGCCGAAGAGCTGGGCTTTGAGGGGATTTGCGAAAATTCCCTGGATGCGGTGTCGGATCGGGATTTTGCCATTGAGCTGAATGCCCATTCAGCCCTTTTGATGATGCATCTTTCCCGTTTTTCCGAAGAGCTGATTCTCTGGGTCTCTCCGGCTTTTGGTTTTGTGGGGCTGGCGGACGCTTTTTGTACCGGCTCTTCCATCATGCCCCAGAAAAAAAATCCCGATATTCCGGAGCTTGTCCGGGGCAAGACGGGTCGGGTGTATGGCAATCTGATGGCGCTCCTCACCCTGATGAAGGGTTTGCCCCTGGCTTATAACCGGGACATGCAGGAGGACAAAGAGCCGATTTTCGATACCCTGGATACCGTGCAGGGCTCTTTGCGGGTGATGGGAGATCTGGTGCCGGGGATTTCGGTAAATAAAGCCGCCATGTTGAAAGCCGCCGGGGAGGGATTCACCACGGCGACGGATCTGGCCGATTATCTGGTACGCAAGGATATCCCCTTCCGGGAAGCCCACGAAATAACCGGGCGTATCGTCGCTATCGCTGTGGAGAAGGGGTGCACTTTGGAGGAGATGACCCTCAGCCAGTTGCAGGGGGTCGATTCCCGGATTGATGGGGATGTCCATGCCGTGCTCACCGTCACCGCCTCGATGAATGCCCGCAGGAGCTTGGGGGGGACGGCTACGGAAGCGGTGGCCAAAGCGGTGGCCAAAGCCAAAGGACGCTTGCAGAATTTGGTTTAATTTGGGATATTTGGCGGTCTGTTGGCCATTTTCCGAATTGGTTCAAGCAAAGGCGTCCACCACATGGTTGTTCTTTCCCGTAGGTTTTGCGTTTTTTTGTTGTTCATCGCCATGACCCTCCCTGCCTGCGGCTATAGAGGCAACCTCTACCTGCCCGAAACAGCCACGGTGGAAGTGGCCCAGGAACAAGAGGTGGAGAAGCAGGATATTTCTGCCTCACCCGACACGCCTGATTCATCCGATTCACCCGACACCCCCTGACTGACGCCATCCATGGACCATTTTCACTATCAGGAAGATCGCCTCCACTGTGAGGGGGTAGCGTTGGAGCGGATTGCCGAGGAGGTCGGAACCCCCTTCTACTGTTACTCCGAAACCACGCTGCTCCACCATTTGCAGGTGTTCCACAGGGCCTTTGCCGGTCGGGATCACATCATCTGCTATTCGGTGAAGGCCAACTCCAATCTCGCGGTGCTGGATGCTTTGGTCAGCCAGGGCGCGGGGCTCGATATCGTTTCCGGCGGTGAGCTGGAGCGGGCCAGGCGGGTGGGGTGTCCGGGGGAGCGGATGGTCTATTCCGGGGTGGGCAAGCGTGCTGATGAGATTCAGGCCGCCTTGGAATATGGCGTGCTGATGTTCAATGTGGAAAGCGCCCAGGAACTCAGGCGCATCGATGCCATAGCAGGCTCTCTGGGCAAAAAAGCTCCCATCGCTCTGCGCATCAACCCCGACGTCGATCCCCAGACCCATCCCCACATCTCCACCGGCATGCGCCGGAATAAATTTGGCATCGCCTACGATGAAGCCTTGAAGCTCTATCGGGAGGCGGCCCGGATGCATCATGTCGAGGTGGTTGGGTTGGATTGCCACATCGGCTCCCAGCTGACCAGCCTCACTCCCTTTGTGGATGCCTTGAAGCGGGTTTTGGTGCTGATGGATGCCATGGCCCGGGAGGGGATTCACATACGTTATTTGGATCTGGGGGGTGGTCTGGGCATTCCCTATGACACCCAAAAAGCCCCCCCCCATCCGGAACGCTATGCCGGGGCGCTGCTTTCGGAGCTGGCCGGGCGGGATGTCACCCTGGTGTTGGAGCCTGGACGGGTGATAGCGGGCAACTCCGGGGTGCTGGTGACCCGGGTGGAGTATGTCAAGGATGGGGCGGAAAAGCGTTTTGTGATTACCGATGGTGGGCTCAACGATCTGCTGCGGCCTGCTTTTTATGATGCCTTTCACGGCATTTTGCCTGCCACCCGTCACTTTGATCGGGATGAAACCGTTGTGGATGTGGTTGGACCCATCTGTGAATCCGGTGATTATTTCGCCCGGGATCGCCTGATGCAGGAGTTTCAGGAGGGGGATCTTCTGGTAGTGCGTTCCACCGGGGCCTACGGTTTTGTGATGTCCAGCAACTATAACTCCCGCCCGAGAGCCGCTGAAGTGATGGTGCGGGGGGATCAATTCCAGGTCGTCCGACAGCGGGAGAGCCTGGAGCAGCTGTTCGAAAACGAACGGCTTTTTCCCAGGTAGCCCCTATGGAACTCTCCTTCACCAAGATGCATGGATTGGGCAACGATTTTGTGTTGCTGGATCATCTGGAAGCGGAGGTGGCGGTCACCCCTGAGCTGGCGGCTTTTTTGGCGGACCGTCGTTTGGGTGTGGGCTGCGATCAGCTGGTGCAGCTGCTGGCTCCCAGTGGGGGTGGTACGGTGGAGATGCGCATCTATAACGCCGACGGCTCCCAGGCGGAAATGTGTGGCAACGCTGCCCGCTGTGTGGCCCGCTATCTGTGGGATTATCGGGGGGTTGAGGGAAAAGAGATCATTTTGGAGACCCTGGCCGGATTGATCACCACCCGTTTGACCGAATCGGGCCTGGTGGCGGTGGATATGGGGGTTCCCAGCCATGGGGAGGCCAAGGCCTCTTTGCAGGTGGGGGGGCTTGGGATTGCCATGACCGAAGTCTCCATGGGCAATCCCCACTGCGTGATTTTTGCCGACGATGTGCCTGGATTTTCTTTGGAAGAGCGCGGTTTGGAGATTTCTGAACACCCCCACTTTCCCCACCGTACCAACGTGGAGCTGGTGGAGCGCTTGGATCAACACACCCTGGGTATGCGGGTTTGGGAGCGGGGGGTGGGCATTACCCCGGCTTGCGGTACCGGGGCGTGTGCCGCTGTGGTGGCGGCTGTGGTGAATGGTTTGACCGAACGACAGGTGACCGTGCGTCTGGACGGCGGAGATCTTGATATTCACTGGCAGGCTGATGGTCACGTTATCATGACCGGGCCTGCCCAGGAGGTTTTTCAGGGTAGCCTTGTTATTATTCCCCGGAAATCCAGTTAAGCGATCCGGGAAAGTGTCTGCTTCTTGAGGGAGGAGCCATGCAGTTTATCGATCTTCAGGCCCAATACCGTGCTTACCAGGAGCCCATCGACGCGGCCATCCGGCAGGTGTTGGCATCCTCCCGCTATATCCACGGCCCCCAGGTGGCGGAGCTGGAAAAAGTGCTCGCCGACTTTGTTGGAGCAGACCACGGGGTAGGGCTCTCATCGGGGACTGACAGCTTGACTGCCATCCTCATGGCTTGGGGGATTGGTCCCGGGGATGAGGTGATCACCACGCCTTTTACCTTTATCGCTACCGCCGAGGTGATTGCGGGTTTGGGGGCGGTGCCGGTTTTTGTGGATGTGGAGGATGAGGCTCTCACCCTGGATCCAACCCGGCTTGAAGCGGCCATCACTCCCCGCACCAAGGCGATCATTCCGGTGAGCCTTTTCGGTCAGTGTGCTGATTTTGACGCCATCGATGCCATTGCCAATCAACACGGTCTGCTCACTCTGGAGGATGCCTGTCAATCGTTGGGGGGCACTTACAAGGGGCGTCCTTCCGGGAGCCTGGGTACGGCTGGGGCGACCTCCTTTTTTCCCGCCAAACCCCTGGGTTGCTATGGGGATGGGGGCATGGCCTTCACCAACGATGAAGAGCTTGCCGCCAACATGCGCATCATTCGGGATCACGGTCAGGATGCCCGTTATCGCCACAGGATTGTGGGGATGAACAGTCGTCTGGATACCATTCAGGCGGCGATATTGTTGGCCAAAATGCCCTTTTTCAAAGGGGAAATTGAAGCCCGGCAGCGGGTGGCGGCTTATTATATGGAGCAGCTTCAAGGCAAGGTGCGCCTGCCCCACGTTTTGGCGCACAACACCAGCGTTTTTTCCCAGTTTACCGTGCGGGTGGCTAACCGGGATGTGGTGCAACAAAGAATGGGGGAGGCGGGTATTCCCACGGCGGTGCACTATCCGGTTTGTCTTCATCAACAGCCGGTTTTCAAGGATTTGGGCTATCCTGAGGATGCTTTTCCCATTTCCAGTAAAGCCGCTGATGAGGTGCTTTCCCTGCCCATGCATCCCTTCCTCACCCCCGCTGATCAGGATCGGGTGGTGGCTGCATTGTTGGAGATTTTGGCTTCTGCCTGATTTTAGCCTTTGTCGACTATCGGCCTTTTCCTGATATTGGTTTTTGCCTGACTGTTGTCTGATTCACAGTCCTGTCTCCCTTCAGCATCCGTCGATCCCGGGATGGCCGGGGAGCCCCATGTTTGTCCAGATCGCCCTGCCCATTCCCAAACGAACTCTTTTTACCTATGCGCTTCCTGAGGCACTTGAGGATCTGTGCCGTCCGGGCTGTTTGGCGTTGGTGCCGGTGGGGCGGGGTAATCAGGTGGGGTTGGTTTGGAAGCTCAGTGAAGAGTCGGAGTGGAGCGGTGGGGGGATCCGCCAGATCATCGATATTTTGGGGGAGGAGCCGCTTTTTTCGGATGAGATGATCCATCTTCTGGATTGGATCTCCCGCTATTATCTGCGCCCTATCGGTTCGGTGGTGGCCGCTGCCATGCCGGGTCATCTTCGTTTCGAGCGCCGCCGCCGGGCTATTTGGCTGGGGGAGGAGGGGCTTGAACGGCTTGCCAGGCTTGAGGAGGGGAGCCTTGCTGAACAGAGCGATTCCCTTTCTGAAAACAAATCTCTCCCAAGCAAAAAGAAAAAACCGGATCCTGCCAGGCAAGCTGAGCTGATCGAACCACTTCCCCCTTCTTTGAAACCCCTGGCTGAAGCGCTGGCCAAACGCCCGAGTGGACTCACCGAAGAGACTCTTGCCCGGCGTTTTGGTCGCAAGGGGCTTGATGCCAAGCTTAAGGGGTTGGTGAAGCGGGGTTTGATTGAGCTGGAGGAGGATTGGCGGCCTAGACAGGGGGCATCGAAGGGTTCTGCCAAGGGTTCTTCTTCAGGACAGACCCTGGCTTCAAGCGGGGCTGGTGGGGAGGGTGTGGATGGGGGGGATCTTTCCGAGCCATTTCTTACCTGTGCTCCTGAGTTGACTTCTGAGCAGAGGGTGTGTGCTGAGGCTTTGGAGGGGGCTTTGGAGGGGGGGGAGTTTGCGCCGTTTTTATTGCGGGGGGTGACGGGTAGCGGCAAGACTGAGGTTTATTTTCGGGCGGTGGAGCAGTGTTTGAATGGGGGGCGTCAGGCGCTTTTGTTGGTGCCGGAGATTGCTCTTACGCCACAACTCACGCGTCGTTATCGGGCGCGTTTTGGGGATGATTTGGCGCTGTTTCATTCTGGGCTTTCTGATGGTTTGCGATTGCAACAGTGGCATCAGCTGCGTCGGGGCAAGGCTCGGGTGGCGTTGGGGGCCAGGAGTGCGCTTTTTGCGCCTTTTTCCAATTTGGGATTGGTGGTGGTGGATGAGGAGCATGATGGGGCTTATAAGCAGGAGGATGGGGTGCCTTATCATGGTCGGGATATGGCGGTGGTACGGGCCAAAAACTGTCGGGCGACGTTGATATTGGGTAGTGCCACGCCTTCCATGGAGTCTTTGGCGAATGCGCGTTTGGGTCGATATACTTTGTTGGAGCTTAACCATCGGGCGACGGGTGCGAAGCTTCCCCGGGTGGAGTTGGTTAATCTGAAGGAGGCGGCTCAAAAAAAAGAGCGGCCTTGGAACGCTTTGGTGAGTGAGCCTTTGCGTTGTGCGATGGTTGAGACTTTGGCATCGGACCGTCAGGTATTGCTTTTTCTCAACCGTCGGGGGTTTGCGCCGGCTTTGGTGTGTCGTCGTTGTGGGGCGGCGGTTAACTGCGAAAATTGCTCGGTGACTTTGACGTTGCACATGTCTCGTTCAAGGTTGATGTGTCATTATTGTGGGTTATCCAAGGGTGTGGATGATGTTTGTGTGGCGTGTGGTCAGCTTTCCATGGCTACTTTTGGTCCTGGCACTGAGCAGGTGGAGTCTGAAGTTCGGGAGCTTTTTCCTGAGGCCAGGGTGATTCGGTTGGATCGGGATACGGTGGGCAAGGGTGGGGTTGGGTTGGAGGAGACTTTGGAGTTGTTTCGGTTGGGGGAGATGGATGTTTTGGTGGGTACACAGATGGCGGCCAAGGGGCATCATTTTCCGAAGTTGGCTTTGGTAGGGGTAGTTTTGGCGGAGACTGGGTTGTGGATGCCTGATTTTAGGGCGGCGGAGCGTACTTTTCAGACGGTGACTCAGGTGGCTGGGCGGGCTGGTCGGGAGGAGGGTGATCCGGGTCGGGTATTGGTTCAGACGTTGGATCCGGGGCATTATGCTTTAGGGGCGGCGATGAATCATGATATTGGGGCATTTGCGGACACGGAGTTGAGTTTTCGGAGTCAGGCTGGTTATCCTCCTGGGTTTCGTTTGGCGATGATTCGTTTTTCGGCGTTGGATCCGGGGTTATTGGCGGATTTTTGTCAGGCATTGGGGGAGCGGTTGCCTCATGATTGTGGGGTTGAGTTATTGGGGCCGGCTCCGGCGCCTTTGTTTAAGTTACGGCGTCGGTTTCGTTGGCAGTTATTGTTCAAGGAGCGGGAGCGGGGGAGGTTGCATGGGGTATTGGCTGGGGTTTTGGCTTTAGGGGAGGAGATGGCGATGGGTCGGATTCGTTTGGATGCGGATGTGGATCCTTATTCTTTTCTTTGATTGATTTTATACTATTAAAAAAAAAGAGGGGGGGAGTTGGGGGGGATTCTTTCCCCCCAAGGTCTGTCTTTTGATTTTATCTTTTGATTTTATCTTTTGATTTTATCTTTTGATTTTATCTTTTGATTTTATCTTTTGATTTT
>JADFZT010000066.1 GCA_015232395.1 Magnetococcales bacterium
CCGCCATTTAAAAACACTTCTAACCGGCATGTAGCAAAGTAGCAGAGACATGCTTGCATTGGGTGATCATCTAACCAATTTTATTTTTCATAATATCCAAGGTGCCCCATGGAAAATAACAACAAAAAATGTGATGTTATTTTAGTGACAGCAACAAAAACAGAAACGGGCGCTTTGCACAAGGAACTATCAAAATATACAAAACAAAAAAAGATACATCACAGCGATAAACTATCTTTTTGGGATTTTGGGACCATAAAAGAAGCAAGAGTGTATACAGTAGAGAGTGGGATGGGGTCTGGACAACTTGATGGATCCTATGCGACTATTTCAAAAGCTATTGAAGACATAGACCCAAAATATATTATCATGACTGGAATTGCATTTGGATTGAAAAGAGGTCTAGGGGAAATTCTTGTCTCACAACAGTTAAAAAACTATTCCTTACAGCGAGTTGGCCAAAACATTACATACAGAGGCGATATGGTCACGGCATCTGCTGTTCTTTTAAGTCGCCTAAAAGCAGCTAGAGATACTTTTTCTGAAACCAAAGTAACACACGGATTGCTTTTGAGTGGAGAATTTCTGGTTGACAACCAAGTCTTTCGAAATGAACTTATTCGTTGTTATCCAGAAGCACTTGGTGGTGAGATGGAGGGTGCAGGACTTTATGCTGCAGCTGAGCGATGGAAAAAAGAATGGGTTATTGTCAAGGCTGTAAGCGATTTTGGGGATGGAAACAAAAAGAAATCTAAACTTATTGAAAGAAAAAATCAAGAAAAAGCTGCTGAAAATGCATCAAAATTTGTTGTTCACACATTACTGCAAGGAGGATTCTCTTCCGGGGAGACATTTAAAAACACTTCTGGCAACAAAAATACAACCAATAAGTCAAGAAGATCTTTCCTGATAAATCTTTCAGTAGGTGCATTTCTTTCATACAATACAATTCGACACCTTGTCGAGCACTTCAAGAAACTTGATGAAATAAAGCCGAAACCAAGAAAGATTTATTTTTACCCAATTAAAAATCATGCACAATTTGATGATGTAAAGCGGCTGGATGATTTTTGCAGGGACAAATCAACAATAGTTACCCGTATTGTCCCAGAAATAACCTGGGGAAATGCGCTTGATTTTTTCGAAGAACGGTCTAGATCGGTGCTTTCAGCTGAGCCTAAATATGAAAGAACATTACATATTTTTGAGCTGGGAAGTTCTTGGGTGCACAAAGCAAATCACTTACTGAAACAACACAATGGATGCCTAGTTAATTTGGCCGCAATCATAGAAAAAGATGATTTCTTCAATCATTTTAATTTGGATGACATCGTCAGAATATCAAACAGCCATATGGAGGCATTAGCCATACCTTGGCATTTAGATGTTCGATGTTTTATTGTTAAACGAAAAGCTCTTGGAGGAATATCTGACAATAGTGTGGCTGCAATCATTAACAGCATTAAAAACCGTTCTAAACAGTATAGGACCATCCATCCTACCATAACTTCGAACATGTTTGGGCACAGATTCGAAGAATTGTGTCGAAACAAATATCTGAACAGCAACAAACCACACAATAAATTTTTATCAGGAGTAGGTGGGCATGAATGGTTGAATGTGGTTAGTGATTATTACGACCATGCTCATGAGAATGGGTTCTCTTTTGAAAAGGATTTTGATCAATATCGATCTGAATTTTATCAGGAAGGAAAATACCATGCAATTTATGATGGCATACCGCACATATCACAACTGAACACACTGCATGACAGAAATTTCAGTCGTGGAGCCCAGTCTGTTCGATTGCTTCCTATATATGACCAGACCAACAATTACGGAAAAACAATAAGATCTTTTCGTGGAGGGTCAGTTTTAGTTTTAGTTGCAAGCCCAGAAACTTCGATTCAACATGGTCTAGATTTGATTTGGAATCTTGCAACAGAATCGTCAATGACAAATAAAAATTCCTATTTTATACACAATTTCAAGACCCCAGCCTCTAAAAAATTAAGAAAAAAATGGGTTTCTTTTTTTCGAAAAGAAGGCGGATTTCAGGATGTTGCTGACATCGTAGAAAACAATTTTTCAGGTAAAATTGGTGGAGGCTTAATCTCAACTAGTAGTGATGAAGAAATCATCCGTTGTAATATTGCACGGATCTCATCTTCCTGTCCTGAGATGTTTTCAGGTGAACATAACAGGCAGTTTATTGTAGACTGGATTGACAACAAAAACCTTCTCAAGAAAAACATTAAAACTCCCCCAGTATACGAGATGCTTGTGCGAGAGTTCTTCAGAAGATCTAATGAAATTCCAGAAAAATTATTTTTAGAGCAAAACATGATAGCAAAAAAAATCAATCCTGAAAATCGAGTGGATGGAATGAAACAATATCTAGTCAATCACCTGCTCGACAACCCTAGATTTAACCCCCGATCTTTAAGAAACGAACTGAATATTGTCTTTCCTTTCGGAAAGGATCTTCTAGGAATTGATGATTTGCATACTCCATGGAAAAGATGGAATACAGTCCCTACCTGATTTCAGTGCAAACTTAAACGAGTGAGGTGGACCTCATGTCCAGGACAGAAATTCGAATGGATTAAGCTACACCTTGCCCGTTGAAAATGGCCGTTTGGTTTTCAGGCTTTGACTTTAAAATTTTTATAAATCGGTTTTTCACCATCACAAGGTGAAGGGGAGCATGGTTGTGGGAAACAGCTTTTTCGTTTTCCACAGCTATAGCGGGCGTTCCCCCTTTTCCATATGGCACTTTCTGGAGCACCTTCCTGAAAATTCAAACAGCCTTTTCAAGATGTTGTCCCGGAACTCCAAAGTAGATCTGATCTGGTGTCCGGTACCCCAGAGACTGGTGAACGGGATATCCCTGCTGCCGCAGACATACCACCATTTTCCGGGAGCCGTAATAAGGCATCTCCAGAAGTTGCCGGTTGATGAGCGTTATCAACTTGATCATTGAGAGGTGTTTCTATTTCTGAGGGTTTTGGTAGACCCAATGATCGACTGATCCCCAGCAGGCTGCACTGGCGAGCCACGCTGAGAGTCTTATTTCTACGCTCCACCATTTCCCGACGCCGAGGAGGGCTCAAGGCCCCAGCTTTCTGGATAAAAAACCCTTTTCCACGGTTAGTTGACCAATCTGTTTGTACAGCTCGCCAACCAATGCCTCCTGGTCCTTCTCAGCCCGATTACCACGGTCAAACAGACTGACGGCATTTTCCAGAAGTGCCTTTTTTCCAGCTGTGGATCATGGTGGCGTGAACGCCAAAACAGCTCGATAACTGAGCCGCCGTCTCCTCACCTTTCAGCGCCGCCAGTGCAACCTGCGTCTTGAACTCAGAACTATGCACTCTTCGCTTTCTTTTGATCATCATCGCTCCTCCTGGTTGAGGGCGAAGTGTCGCTTATCTGACTGTCTCAAATCTGGGGTCCATCATATGTCTGGCATGGAACCTGCTAATTCCCTCTTTAAGATCTAAAACAAATCCCTTTGGGAAGGAGCAAAACCCCATGAAGTCTCATCTGAACTCCAAGCAAGTAGACCTGGACAACCCCGAACCGGACACCCGGGTGTGGCGCCAGATGATCGAACATGGTCTAAAAACCGCCAACACCAGTGCCAACGACAGCCATAACGGTTCCCTCCAAGCGCAACAGGAAGCCCGAGTCTGGTTGACCGGTGAAGGGGACGTCTTCAAGCTCGTATGCGCCCTGGCTGGCATGACCCCCGACAAAGTCCGCAACGAAACCTACCGTTGGGCCGCTTAAGGGGTCTCACAGGGGGGCATCAGGTGCGCTGCCCCACCAACCCCTGCCCCCTGTGAGCCTGAGCCACTCTACCCCCAAATCTTTCCCTCTGAACCTGATCCAAATGCGATGTGACCCTTTGGACAGGGGGCTCAGGTTTGCCGATGCCCCAACCAGCCACTGACAAACCTGATTTTGCCCACCCCCCTCGCACCACAACCGCATATCATACCACCCCCAAGCCCCCCTCAATCCGTACTGCGTCGGCCGTATTGACGTGAGCCCGACGCATCCTTTGCTGGAATAAACTGGCCATTGGGCCAGGAAGGGGTATTGACCGGTTCTCCCAGATCAGCTGCCACCAATCGATTGCGCACATCCAGCAGTCGCTCCATCAAGGCGGGCTCTGCCTGGGCATAGGCCTGCTCGTCCGGAACACGCTTGACCACGATCCCCAACAGCTCGGTAATGGCATTCCCCACTGAATTTTGACTGATGGTGACAATCAGGCGATCGGCACAATCCCGATAAATCAGCTGTTTATAGGCGGGACGCCAGCGAATTTCATTGGCAAAGCGGGGATCTTCCAACACCCGGAGCCGAACCATGCGGGCCGCACTCATGAAAGTGTTGTTGAAAAGCAGAACGTTTTCCACCTGATCCGGAAAGCTGGCCCCATCAGGCACCGCCACGGCATTGGCGGAAACCTGGGAAAAAAAGGTCCGGTAAAAATCGAGAAACCCCCGCAGCACCATATCGTACTCCTCCCAAAAGCGGGCGGTCTTCAGCGCCTCTGCACCACCCTTCACCTCCCAACTGGGCAATCCTTGGGGAAATCCGGTGATCTTAAGGCGCGAATCATCGGTGGCGATGGGGACAAGAACTTCCAGATTCAACACCTCCAGAAAACGATGGTAAACCTCGCTCAATAGATGCAGAAAAAGCCCGTTGTGGCCACTGTCATCCAGATTGGGATCTTCCGGATCAGCCATCTTGGCGTTGATCAGATCCTGATTCTTATAGACAATAAAATGATTGTGGATCATGCGAATGCTGGGAACCCCCCGCTTGCTCAAAGGCCAGGTGGCATCCAGGCTCGCCTCCCCGCAAAAGACCAACGCCTTGTCCGGATCGGGATATTTTTCCAACATCGCTTCAAACACCACCTGGGTCATCCGGGACCAGATAATCTTTTCCCGCTGGGTCAGTTGATCCCGTCGCACCGGGCGTCCCAAGGGATCAAGTACCCGTTGGGAGGTATCCAAAATGATGGAGGCGTCAAACTCCAGACTGTGGCCGATGGCCTTGCGATAGAGCAAAAAATCCTCTGCGGTCCTGACCAAACCATTTTCCCCGGCCAGATGGCGCAGGTTGGTGGCACTGTTAAAAAATTCCACCGGGGTCATCCCTTCGGGGATGTTCAAGGGAATCTTGCGGTGGGGAACCCGGATCTCGCGGGGGGCACTTTTCATTTGTTTTCCTGTTTGATCAAAAGGTTGGCAGAGGATTATCAAACATTGCCCAAAACCGGCTGCCGAAATATCGGTAAATTTTCCCAGAATTGAACCTGGACAGGGCAAAAGGAGAATGTGTGGAATCTTTGGCGGCGGGTACTGTCCAAAGCCGACTAAAGAGACAAAACGGGTAACACGGCTCACCATTTTGTTAAAGTTTTCCAGTAGCTAAGACAGATAGCCGACAAAATGGTTCCCCTGTTTTTACCTCATTTTTTTCACTTGCAATTCATGAAATCCCCTGTATATTAGCATTTAATAATATTCGAATATTCACCGTGCCTCATTTTTTTTTTGCTCTTGTGCGCCAACAGTGACATCGTAGGCTAGCAAGAAAATAGACGGATTCTTTACGTTCATTATTGTTTAGACTTAAACCTTACAGGAGAAAATCATGAAGAAAACTCTCGGTGTACTGGCTGTTGCAGCCCTCTTGGGCAGTGCTATGCTGTTGACCACTAGCGAGGCTTCCGCTTGGGGTTGGGGTGGACCTGGTGGTTGGAACAATGGTCCCTACAACAACAATAACTGGGGCAACAGCAACAACTGGGGCAACAACTGGGGCAACAACGGCTACGGCAACGGCTCCGGCAACGGTCGCGCCAACGGCAACTTCAACTTCGGCATGGGCGGCGACGTGGCTGGCTCCGGCACTGGCAACAACGCCTGGAACGGCAACAATGCCTGGAATAACAACAACGGCTGGAACAACGGCTGGAACAACGGCTACTACGGCGCCCCCTATGGCGGCTATCCTTACGGTGGCGGTTATGGTGCCCCTTACGGTGCCCCCCCAGCCTACGGTACCCCCTGGGGCGCTCCTCCTCCGGCCGCACCGGCTGAAGAGGCTGCCGCAGAATAAGCCTTCCGGCTTATGATCGAAAAAAGCAGGCCTTCCGGCTTGCGATCGAAAAAAGGGGTAGAGCCTTTGGCTTTGCCCCTTTTTTTTTCTGTCGTGGTTGATCTTGCATCATTGGCTTTTTTTTCAGCTGGAATAAATCCTGTTTTCCCCAAACAAACCAGACCCTCTTTCCCTGTCGCTATCATCTGACCCTCTCTTTCCATACTCTCCCTGTCACTCTTTTTTACCCCCCTGGTCGCTATTGTCCTCTGACCTCCCCCACTGTTTTATGCCCGAATCATTGCTTTCCTTTCGTCATGCGGCCTATTTTATCGAAATGAATCAGGCATCCCCACTCTGATCAACCCGATATCCCTTCGGCCACCATGTCCCTGCGCACACTCCTGATTTTGGGTGTTTTTTTGATTCCGGCCATCATTCTGGTGGCGACGGGAGAAGTTCGTTTTGGGCTCAATTGGCGCACCGCAGACCGCAGCAGCGCCGGGATCGCTCCCCTTCCCCAAGAAATCCCTGAAGCACTGGTGCAGCTTTATGCCGCCCGGGCCTTCAGCTGGCGGGGCTTGTTTGGGGTACATACCTGGATCGCCATCAAGGAAAAGCAGGCCGATCACTATGTGGTGCTACAAGTGGTCGGCTGGCGGAGCTGGCGAGGATTGCCGGTGGTGGTGGTCCAGGAGGATGTTCCCGACCGGTTGTGGTTTGCCGCAAGACCTACTCTGCTTAATCAGCTCTGTGGCCCGAAAGCGGAACGGGCCATTCCCAAAATTTTGGCAGCAGCCCAAAGCTATCCCCATCCCGACACCTATCGCCTCTTTCCAGGCCCCAACTCCAATACCTTCATCGCCCATATTTTGCGACAAGTGCCAGAGCTTCCCCTCAACCTTCCAGCCACCGCCATCGGCAAGGATTATCTCCCGGAAGGGGCACTCATGGCTGCACCCTCCACCAAAGGGGGGATGCAATTTTCTCTGTTGGGGTTGGCTGGAATCGCTTGGGGACCAGAACTGGGGGTTGAGGTCCACTTTATGGGAATTTCCCTGGGGCTGACACACCATCCCCCAGGTATACGGCTGCCTTTTTTCGGTCAGCTGGGCCAGGCCCCCAGCTATTGTCAGCCCAAACGCTCCGCTGAGAAAGTCACCATAAACCCTGGTTGACATCTCAGAGCCGAATGGGCAAAGCTGCTCTGACCTTTCCTTCCTGAATCAAAAAGGCCTTCCCATGATGGATCTTTACAACTGGAACGATGCCTGGAATACCGGTCATGCCCAAATCGATCAGCAGCACTATAAAATTTTCCTGATGTTCCGGGTGCTTAACGACGCCTGGGATTGCGGATTTGGTGGTTCGGTGGTCGATGCCTTAAGTGAGGAACTGACAGCCTATGCCGAAGAACATTTCAGCTTTGAGGAAAAGGTATTGGCAGAGGCTGGCTATCCTGATCTGCCCCACCATCAGGAGACACACGCCCAGCTTAAAGAGCAGGTTCAGCAGTTTCGGGCGCAGTTGGCTGAAACCACTGACCGGGAAGCCCTCAGCTACGATTTTGGCAATTTTTTAAAAAAATGGCTCATTGAGCACATCATTGAGGAGGATCAAAAATATGCACCCACTCTGTATAAATCCCCCTGATGAGCCCCCTCGCCATCCGCTTCGGCTGGATTGCCCAGCACCTGCCACCTGCTGAAGTGGTCCCGAAAGCCTCCCTCAATCAGTCACACGGAAAGCATCCGTCACTTCGAACTCCTTGGTTTCAGGATCAAAACGAACCATCTCTCCCAATATATGCCGTGGGGTGATCGTGAAGCGCATATAGTGATAATTGGCTTCGGGGCCATAGTAGAGATCATCCGCCAAGCGGTTGTGAATCACGTTGGGAGGAGAGCCACCACCACCGCTCACTACATAATGGATGCCCAACCTTTCGAACCGTTCATAGTTGTGGATATGGCCGGAGAGCACCATATCCACCTGCTGATCCTCCCCAGCTGCCAAATTGGCAAAAAAGGCGAAAAGGGTTTTCTTCCAAGGCCAACTTTTAAAGCCCATACCGCTCACCGGGGGATAGTGCACCCCCACCAGACGAAAACGCCCTTCCTTCGGGGTTTGCAGTATTTTTTCAAGCCAGCGATGCTGCGCCCCACCCTCCTCAAGCCCCAACTCCCCATCCAACGCCAATAGTTCCAAAGGGCCACAGGTATAGCGATACCAGCTGGAGCCATTGAGTTCTGGAAAACGTTCAAAAAAAGGCTCCAAGGGGGTTTCATTGAGCCAGGATTCGGTAAAATATTCGTGGTTGCCCACCACCGGTAGAAAGGGAATTCCCGCCTGGAGAATACGTCCCTCTTCCCGATCAAAGCGTTGCCAAAAATCAGCAGTCGAAGCAGGGACCATATCCCCCAGATGAATGAACAGGTCCGGCTCCTCCTCCAGAACAGCCTCCAGGATACGGTATTTGGCATCGGTGTTGGGACGCCTGGAGTCTCCCAGAGCGATCACCTGCAAAAGAGAGTTTGCTTGATTGTTTTTGCAGGAAAGGGAAGGTGGGTTTTCCTGGGCCATGAGAAAACCAGGCTCCAAACCCCAACCGGAACCCCAAAAAAACAGGCCAAAAATGGCGATGAAACCGAGAAGACGCATCATTCACCGTCCTTTTAAAAATGTACGATATGTTCCACTATATCCCTTCTTGGGGAGGATGGGATATGTTTTTACATCAATGATGATAACCTGAACACCCAAGCCATCACACCAGCTCCTCCGAGTTCCCATACCACAACGGAGCGTAAACAGGCAACGGCGTATCAGGATAGGCTATGGCTTCCCGGGACTGAGCAATCCTGCTGTTCTGGATGATGATAGAATACAGGAATTTGGAATCATGCCGAAAATTAAACACAGACATTTTTTGATTTTCCTGCTCCTGCTCTTGGGGGGGGGCAGCCAGATATTTGTCGGATCGGACCATTTTTTACGCTCCCTCTGGCCAGCAAACCAACAGGTTATTGCCCTCTCTGCCGACCACCTGCCAATAAGCCACCTCACAGGGAGCAGCTACCGATTTGATCTGGCCAGCTTATCCCAGCATCAACCCTTTTTTTCCATAGATGCCCGACTCGCCAATCAGGTTCCCGAGCATCTCACCCGGGATCATGCCGGAGGGGGGTGGGAAGTGTGGGAGGATGGCACCAGACTCGTCTCAGTGGATCTACCTCGGGATTCCGAAGTCATTCATGGGGTGTATCATCTTGGGGAAAATGCTCTCATACTTTCCGCTTCCGACGGCAGCAATCCGGGTCAAAATGGTCGGAGCTATCTCCTGCAGAGGCAGCTTTTGCAACCCTGGCACGGCTGGGATCCTCACTGGATCAATAAGATATCCCTGTTTGGGGTTATAGCAAGCGTTTTATGCCTCACCGGGGCCGCTCTGCTGGCAGGTTTCAGATGGGAGGTTTCCTTTGGCAGAGTGCTCTTCGTCTGGCTTCTGCTCACCCTTATCACAGCACTGGTGATTCAGCAGATTCCCCACCTTAACCGCTTCAAGATTCAACCCGACTCCTACTCCTATACCCACTATCCCATGGACCGGGACAGCTATCGGGGGCCGGGAAGCTACTATTTCATGCAGTTGGTGGCCCATCCGTTGGAGACCAAAAAGGCGGTTAACCGTTATCGCCTGGAAAACAAGCTCTACCTGCCGATATGGGGGGATTGGTCTCATCCTCTGGTTCGGGTGGCTGCTCTTCAACGGCTGGCGCTGGTGGTCGCCTATCTTTTTGTTTTTTATGCTTTATCCAGCTGGATTCCGCCCCCCATGGCCTCTTTGTTGGTGCTGGGTTTGGCGTTTCAAAACAAGAATGTGACCGGCGCATGGGATTTTCCTTTTCCCTTCTGGCTGCTGCTGCCTGGGGGACTGCTCTTTTTGGTGTTTTGGAGAAGGTCAAAGGGGCCCATCCATTCCCCTTCAAGCGCTCCCACCCCTGTCCCCGGCTCCATCCAGCCCCTGTTTCCCCTGGTTGTCCTGATAGCGGGGCTCTCTCTGATTTTACCTGAGGTGTGGCAAGCCCTCTGGCATGGCATGTTCAGCACCCGTCTCATCGATTTTGTCGCCTCGGAACCCCTCTCTATGGTATGCAATCTGGCCTTGGCGGGGCTCTTTGCGCTCTTTCTCAGGGAATTTCAGCCTCGCTATCTCCTGGCCATGGCAGCCCTCGCCAGCCTCGCCTATCTCACCCGTCCAGCAGAGGTTTTTACCTTTGGCTTGGTGGGGATTGCGGGCTTGGTGGGGATTGCGCAACGGGGCTGGCGACTTTTCTTGCCCATACTCATTGCCTGCGGGGTTTTGATTGTCGCCATCACCCAGGGATTTCTACAAGCCAAGCATTTAAAAACCGGCGCCCCCCCGGTAATGGCCAATCGGCACATGGCCCTGGCCTACTCCGCCCTACAGATTGCCGAACCCGAAGATATCGCCCTGATGCCGGATGAAAAAAGCCGGATTTTTTTCCAGGAAATCATGGCGGCCAAGGCGGATTTTAAAAAGGCCAACCCCCACCTCACCGAAGATTGGCAGTTCCTGCAACCCAACAAATATCGGATCATCGTCCCCACTCTGATCAAGCTGGAGGATGGACGTAACCTGCACTCCCCGCTACCAGGCCAGTTTGCCTTGCCCATCATCCATCAACATTGGGATCGCTTCGCTGCCATGATGTGGAACACTTGGCAGGATATTTTTTCGGCGAAATATTCCCAAACCATTCGCTTTTTTGGCTTTTGGCCTCTGTTGGCGGGATGCTTGATGTTGGCAATCACCGTCGGGGGACGGGAGACGCTATTGGCCTGGTTCATGATTTTGGGCCACATGGGCCACATGGTGGTGGTGTCCGCTTTTGCTACCCCGGGGGGAACTTACGTTCACCCCACAGAATTTTTATTTGTCTCGGGACTTTTCGTGCTGGCGGTAGCTGGGTTCAGGACATTTTTCACCAAGCTCAGGAGCCTCTCATGATCCCCTCTGGCGACACCATGGCAAGGCCCGGAGCAGGCCGCCTGCTGATGCTGTTGGGCCTGCTGCTGCTAATGCTCAACCTCACCGGGCTGTTTCATTATCGCACCATTGATCCCAAACAATCCGGGCTCAAGGAAAATGATCCCACCCCCCTCTCCGAAGCCGACTTTTGGCAGCGTTCCAAAAAGCTGACCGACGAATCCCCCGAGGCCTTTGCCAAGCGTCTCACCGCCCTGGTGGAGTCCCGGATCATTCAGGTCTCCTCCTCCAGGACCAAACCCACTCTCACGGAAAACTGGATTCTATGGGGGGTGAGTCACTATCTGGGATTTTATGAATGGATTGACACTCAAAAGGCGATCCGCCTGGGGGGAGGGCTTTGCTCCCAACATGCCATTGTCTTCAATAACATTCTGGAACAAAATGGCATTCCCAGCCGGATATTGGCTCTGGATGGGCACGTCCTGAACGAAGTGCGCTATAGGGGAGAGTGGCACGTCCACGATCCCAGCTTTAACGTCCTTTTCAGTCGCTCCTTCGAAGCCCTGCATCAGGATGGAGAGCGGGTTTACGACACCTACACCCAAGCCGGTCTCTCCCCCTTCGATGCCAACCTCCTCAGACAAGCCTTCCAACACCCTGTTGAAAATCCCTACTTCGATACCTCCCGGGACTATTCCGCTAAACGCCACCTGGCAGAAAAACTATCGGTTTGGCTCATTTGGCTAACGCCTATCCTGTTGATTTTGTCAGGTTGGATGCTGGAAAAGAAAACACGGCTCAGGGCTTGAGAAAAAATGGATGATTCGGAAGCGGCCCCCCCCTTTTAGGGGTAGCGCCAGTGCCCACTCCCAGAACCCATCCAGCAAAAAACCTTCCATCCATAAAATAAGATTTGACCCGACCATAACTTCACAGTTCAAGCTGTCGTTCATGGGATGGCCACCCCCTACCCTTTTCATTTGAAATTCAGCCAGGAGATCAACATGCAGACCATGAACAAAGAACAGTGGATCGATATCTTCAAAGAGACCGGTCTTGATGAGGCTCAGATGAAACGCTGGCATCAGGTGTTTGAAAAACAGCAGCCCGAAGGTCATCAAGCTTTTTTGGAGTGGCTGGGAATCTCCCCGGATGAGATTCACCAGATTCGCAACGCCTAAAGCAGCTCGTCAGCCAAGCTTTGGGTGGCTCCTTCCGGGGGGCCACCCAATCCTTTCCACCACAACCGGAGCGTTGTTCATGTGGACCATCGGCCAGTTGGCAAAGCGCTTTCACCTCTCCCGCTCTACCCTGCTCTATTACGACAGACAAGGCGTGCTTAAACCTTCCGGTCGCACTCCCAGCGGCTATCGCCTTTATGAGCCGTCCGATCTTAAAAAACTGGAGCGCATCGTCCTCCTACGGGAGGCAGGGCTACCGCTGAAAACCATCGCTACCTTGTTAATACCCACCAGCAACACCCTTGAAGCGGCTCTGGAGGAACGTTTAAACCAACTCAATCAAGAGATCAGCCACCTGCGAGGTCAGCAGCAGGTGATCGCCTCTCTGCTACAAAAAGGGGATATCAAAAAACGCTCCCGGATCATTACCAAGTCGGGGTGGGTCGCGCTGTTGGCAGGGGTGGGGCTGGATGAAGCGGGCATGAGGAAATGGCACGCTCTGTTTGAAAAAAGCGCGCCGGAAGCCCATCAGGATTTTTTGGAATCCCTGGGCATTCCTGCAGAAGAGGTCAGCACTATCCGAGAATGGTCCCAGGCGCTTGCTCTCAAGGAAAACCAAACCCTTCCGGATGGTTGAATCTAAATCCGGATGATGGAGCCACCACATCGGGGGGCGGTCGTCCTTACATGCCGATCAACTTGCGGATTTTTTTACGAAAGCGTCGCTCCCCCCCGGCCCAGTAAAGCTCCCGAAGGTTGACGAAGAGAAAATTGCCATTTTTATCGACGATAGCCGCGCCCAGACCTGTTTTTTTGACGGCGTTGTCGTTGTTGATGATGCGGATGCCAGGCACTTCGATCTTCAGCTCATCATCCACCTGGGCCAAAACGTTGGGACGGTGGCCGTGGATGATGGTTTTGATATCCAGCTCCTGCAAAAGCCGACTGATTTTAAAGCCTTTTTTTTCGCCATCCTCACAGGGGTGGATATAATATTGTCGGACCTTGCGGATATCCCCCACCAGTTCCAGACCCGCCTCATCCTTGAATAAGGCGTAACGCCCCTCCACAAACGCCTTGCGAAACCGTTTATTGAAGGCGTTGAGCCCTTTTTTTTCATCCTTGATCTGTTTCAGCAGCCGCAACAGCCCAAAGGTGGGATAACCGTGAAGATAGAGGGTGCCGTTGGCAAAAAACATGAAATCCTGGCGACGGATAAACGCGAGCTGATTTTTGTGCAAGCGGTTTTTGCGCCCTTCATGCTGCTTTTTCAGAAGCTCCACCTCGTGGTTGCCATAGAGCATGATCACTTCACAGCTCTTGGGGGCATTTTCCTGGAGGGCCTGAAAAAAATCGGCTACCCGGGGTTCCGGGTTCCACTTGTTGAGCCAATCTCCGGTGTGAATAATGCGGACATTTCTGGCTTGGTTTCGCCAGTGGCCCTTTTTGTCACAGATACCCGCAATCCAGAGGGAATATTTGACTGATTTGAGGTCGTTGTCGGTATCGGAAAGAACCACCGTCACCCGAGGAGGGATATCCTTTGATTGGGCCTCTAGCTGGGCAAGCTCTTTTTTCTTCCGGGCCCGTTCCTTTTTTTTGCGGGAACGCTTCTCTTTGTCCCGCTTGATCCTCTCCCGCACCCGAGCCAGGAGTTCCTGTCCGTGGGTTAAAAGTTCCAGATCGGGAGAAGCCTCCGGCTGATCCAGAAAATCCTTGACCACGTCATGATGAACCCCGGCCTGATCATGATACATCAGGGGTTCCGATATCGGAGAAGGGTTGGCCTGCCCATCCTTGGCAAGCGCCTTCCCTCCTGGAGATGAGTTCTCCAAGGCTTGATCCGCTACTTCCGAAAGCTCTCCGATCGATTCCTGGGATTCCGCCACCATTTCCCGAGAGGAAAGTATTTTTTTCTGATCCGCCTTGTCCACCGATTCTCCCATGCTTGTACTGGCTGGCTCCCACTCCAGAAGCCGCACACACCCCTTCGCCAGGGAGAGCTGAAACAGCCCCTCCTGGGCTCATTCCCACTCTCCCCCATCTTTACTCAGGTGAGACAGTCCACCCAAAGTTCCTGCTTATTCGGCTTTTTTTTCTTCCTTGGGCCGGAAGGTAGAGCGCAGATAAAGCTCCCGCATCTGCAGATGGCCCACCCCGGATGGGGCCTGGGTCAGGGAGCAGACCGCTTTTTGGGTCTTGGGGAAGGCGATCACATCGCGTATGGACTCCACCCCCAGAAGAATGGCCACCAGCCGGTCCAATCCCAAGGCCAATCCACCGTGGGGAGGTGCACCATACTCCAAAGCATTCAGCAAGAAGCCAAATTTTCCTTCTGCTTCAGCGGCATCGATATTTAAAAGCTCCAACATGCGGCGCTGCTGGTTGGGGTCGTGAATACGGATGGAGCCTCCACCCACCTCGGTGCCGTTCAACACCAAGTCGTAAGCTTGAGAGCGAATATGGGTCAAGGCTTCCTCATTATTCTCAGGGGAATCCTTTTCCAGTTTTTCCATGTCCGACTTCAAAGGCGCGGTAAAGGGGTGATGGACCGCCACATGACGCCTGGCGTCGTTATCCCAATCCAGAAGCGGAAAGTCGGTGACCCAAACGAAGGAGAATGGAGTATCCGCCACCAGATTCAGATCCTGCCCCACCTTAACCCGTAAGCGGCCCAACGCTTCGTTGACGACGCTGAGCTTATCCGCGCCGAAAAAAATGAGATCGCCGTTTTCAGCCCCGGTTTGGGTACGAATCGCCTCTTTTTCCTCATCAGAGAAAAATTTAACGATGGGAGATTGCCATCCCCCCTCCTGCCAGGGGGCATTCACCTTGATCCAAGCCAACCCTTTGGCCCCGAAGATACTGACATATTCGGTATATTCATCGATCAACTTGCGGGTCAACTTGGCACCGCCCGGCACCCGCAGGGCCTTGACCGCACCGTGCTCGTTGCCGGGTCCGGTGAGGTTGGCCATTTTGGCAAACACCTTGAATCCGGTGTTTTTCATCGCCTCCGTCAGGTTGGTCAGCTCCATCCCGATCCGCACATCCGGGGCGTCCAGACCATATTTATCCATCGCCTCAGCGTAGGTAAGACGGGGAATAGGCAAGGAAAGTTCCTGCCCCATAAGATCGGTGAAGAGCTTGCCGACCAATCCTTCGGTAGTGGACATGACATCATCCGACTCCACGAAGGACATTTCCAGATCCACCTGGGTGAATTCCGGCTGCCGATCAGCCCGGAGATCTTCATCCCGAAAACAGCGGGTAATCTGAAAATAGCGGTCGAAACCCGAAACCATCAGCAGCTGTTTGAAGAGCTGGGGAGATTGGGGCAGCGCAAAAAATTGCCCCGGATTGACCCGGGAGGGGACCAGATAATCCCGGGCCCCTTCCGGCGTGGAGCGGGTGAGTATCGGCGTTTCGATCTCCAAAAAGCCCGATTCGTCCAGATAGCGACGAATGGCCTGCATCACCCGATGGCGAAAGATGAGATTATGCTGCATCGCCGGTCGCCTGAGATCCAGGTGACGATGGGTCAGTCGGGTTCCCTCGCCCACCCCCTCTTCATCCAGCTGAAAGGGAATCGCCTTGGCAGCGTTGAGGATTTCCAGCCGATCCACATTCACTTCGATCATGCCGGTATCGAGGTTGGGATTCTGGGTCTCTCCAGGACGCTGGGTCACCAGCCCCTCCACCCGAATAACAAATTCAGAGCGCAACACATGGGCCTGACTGTGAATTTCAGGATTGCGTTCCGGACTGAAGACCACCTGAACCAGACCGGTACGATCCCGTAGATCCACAAAAATCACCCCGCCATGATCCCGGCGGCGATTGACCCAACCGCAGAGGGTGACCCTTTTGTCGATTTCAGCTTCCCGAACGTCGTTACAGTAGTGGGACCGACTCATGAAGCAGCTCCACTCTCATCTCCGGCAGCCACACCCTCTTCCGCTTCATCACCGACAGGTTGGCGGTTTTTGACCTGCTGTAGCCCCTCGGAAACCAGCTGGGTCATGTAGGCCCGCTCCTCATCCCGGAACTGATCGCTCAAGGTCAGAGCCTTCTGGTAGCACTCTTCAGCCCCTTCCCACTGTTCCATATAGTGCAGGAGCAACCCCTTGAGATAGTGGTTGAAGGGGTTGTTGGGGGCGGTTTCCAGGGCCACTTCCACCCAGGTTTGGGCGTTGTCGGGGTCTCCCTGGTCCAGATAGTATGCGGCCAGTTTTTGAGCCACCTGCCACGCCTTCACCTTACGGGCGGCGTCATATTCATCCATCAGGAACTGCTCAGCCTCCGGGGGCCTGCCTGCTTCCACCAACCACTCTGCATAACGGGCTATCCAATAATCAAAGAGGATGTGCGGATCTTCCCGTTCTCCATCCAGAACGCCCTTGAGCAGCTCCATGGCACGATCCACCTGGCCGGTACGGTGATAGACCCCAGCCATTTCGGTGATGGCCAAGGGGGAAGCCTTCTCCAGGGGCACGGTATCGAGGGCTTCCAGAGGCAAGCGGTGAATCAGCTGGGCTACGGACATGGCTCGGATGGCCGGAGTCGGCGAGCCGATTTTCCAATCGACGGCCTCTTCCTTATCCAGATGGCACTGTTTATATTTTTTTCCGGATTGGCAGGGGCAGGGATCGTTGCGACCGATTTTTGGTACCGGCGTATCCCGTTTGGCCCGGGAGGCAAAGCCCAATTCCACACGAGGGGCCATATCGGTCAGGCGCTCGGCAAAATAGAGATACCACTTGCGGAATGGATGAGCTGAAACGTCATCCTCTCCCGCCAGCCATTGGGCCAACCCTTCCAAATCGTTATTGAGGGCGGCCATGACCAGCCCCTCGGCAAATACCCCTGGTTCGTTAAGATCTTTGGCTGAACCCACGGCGGGCGGCTCCTTTCCGGCGATTGGTGAAAAGATACGAGAAACGATCAAGAAACAAAAACGGTGCAAAGCTATATCAGGAGATACTAAATCAAGCCCACCCCCAACGCCAGTCCTTGAACCCAACATTTCATGAAGATTGTGAGTTCTCCTTCACCCCCATCCATCAGAGTCGGCAGGAAAACCGTACCATTCGACTGGCAGGTTAAGGTTTTCTCTGGCTTAATGCCTTGGTTCCCAGGTAAATGGCCCCCTGTTTTCAAAGAGGATCACACGGCTTGCGGTTTTGAATACATCTATCTCCAAACCTCTCAAAATCACTCCCTGGGAAAGCTCTGATCAGAAAATCAGTCATTGAAGAGATTGGCGTTTTGTGACGTTATCGTGTAAATGGTCTTTTAACCGAGCCCGGCCCTTTTTCCAAGGAAGTCAGCAACCAAAATGACCATGCGCACGCGATTTGCCCCATCCCCCACCGGTTTTCTCCATATCGGCGGGGCCCGTACCGCCCTTTTTTGCCACCTGCAAGCCCGCCACAGCGGTGGAAAGTGGATCCTCCGCATCGAAGACACCGACCGGGAACGCTCCTCCCGGGAAGCGGTAGAGGTGATCATCGAAGGCCTCAAGTGGCTGGGCCTCGATGCCGATGAAGGCCCGGTGTTTCAATCCGAAAACACCTCTTTGCACTTGGCTGCAGCCGAACATCTGTTGGAATCAGACAAGGCCTATCGCTGTTACTGCACCCGGGAAGAGCTGGACGATATGCGTGCTCTTCAGCGGGAACGCAAGGAAAAACCCCGCTACGATGGCCGTTGTGCCAAACGCACCGACACCCCCCTGCTCCCCTATGTTGTCCGCTTCAAAACTCCCCAGGAGGGTAAAGTGGGGTGGGATGATCAAATTCAGGGGCGTATTGAATTTCCCAATGAGGAGCTTGATGATCTTATTCTGGTGCGCTCCGATGGCTCCCCTACCTACAATCTGGCGGTGGTGACCGACGACCACGCCCTGGGCATCACCCACGTCATCCGGGGAGAGGATCACACCTCCAACACCCCCCGGCAGATTCATCTCTATGAAGCCCTTGATTGGCCCGTGCCCATTTTTGCCCACATGCCCCTGCTCCATGGCTCTGATGGCGGCAAGCTATCCAAACGCCATGGGGCGGTGTCGGTATTGCAATATCGGGATGAAGGCTTTTTGCCCGAGGCGGTCAACAACTATCTGGTTCGGCTGGGGTGGTCCCATGGGGAGCAGGAGATTTTTTCCTCAGCGGAGATGATCGAACACTTTGACGTCCAGAATGTTGGTCGCTCGGCAGCCATTTTCAATCGGGAAAAACTCGAATGGTTAAATGGTCATCACATTCGCCAATGCCCCACCCAACGCCTGGCTACTGAGGTGATTCCTCATCTGGAAAAGATGGGTATCTCCAATCCTGACCCCCAGCTGGTGGAGGCTTTCGTCCCCCTGCTTCGGGAACGGGCCAAAACCTTGGTGGAAATGGCTGAAAAAAGCCTTTTTCTATTCGTCGATGAGGTCACATCCTTCCAAGAAAAAGCGGTTAAAAAACACTGTAAAGCAGCTATCCTTCCCCCCCTTGGGCGGTTGGTGGAGGGTCTTGAAGCCCTGGAAAGATGGAGCGAGGATAATTTGCAAGCCGCCTTTGACCAGGTGTTGGCAGAGGCTGGCATCAAGGTGGGCAAACTCGCCCAACCCGTGCGCATCGCCCTCACCGGGGGGCCTGTTTCACCAGGAATCCACGATGTATTGCTGCTTTTGGGCCGGGAAAAAAGCCTGCAACGCCTGAAAGCGGGCCTGGCTCATTTCCATGAAGCTGCCAGCTGAGTGGATCTTTTGTCAAAGGAATCAGCCAAATCTCAGGTAAAGGCTTGGATAATCCCATCGACTCTTGACATCCAAACCGGGCAGAGGTTAGGTTCTGTTCCGCTTTATTGGCGGATCGTCTAATGGTAGGACAGCGGATTCTGGTTCCGCCAGTCTAGGTTCGAGTCCTAGTCCGCCAGCCAATAAAACACCAAAGCAGGTAGAGCCACCCCGCTCTACCTGCTTTTTTTTATTTAAATCATCTGGTTTATTGTGTCCCCGCTTCAAGTTCCCAGTTGTTCCGACAATGATTCCGGCAATCACTCCAGGCCAAAAGTCTGCACCAAAAAGACCGCCATTTCCGCCCGGTTGATGGTCAGACTGGGACAAAAATCACCCGCTTCACAATCCGCACTTGATTCGACGGTGTTGTCGGAAAAACCTTCCGCATCGAGTTGCTCAATGAAGCCGGCTGCCCAATAATCAGCGGAAATATCCCCAAAAACCGTGCCCGTCGCGGCTGGGGGTTGATAGCTGGAACCATATTTGGTCCGGAGCAAAAAGATCGCCATCTCCGAACGAGTAATCTCTCGACTCGGGCAAAAGTTGTCGTCATCACAACCGCTGGTGATACCCAGCTCAGCCAGCCTTTCAACATAACTTCCCGCCCAATAACTGCTTGAAACATCGTCAAAAACTGTGCCCGTCCCCGCTGCTGGGGAATAATCGGAACCATATTGGGATCGAAGCAGGAAGATCGCCATTTCCGAGCGTTGCAAGGTATTGTCCGGACAATAGTTGCTGGAATCACAGCCGCTGGTGATACCATTTTCCACCAGAGTTTCGATAAAGCTGTAGCCCCAACGGGTGATGGGCACATCCAGGAAGGTGGAGCCGTCAGCCGAGGTGCCGTTGGTATATTCAGTCAGGTTGGTGATGCCATCCCCATCCAGGTCGCTGGAGGCATCAGAAGCGTCCAGCGTGTCCAGGCCGTAGGTCTCTTCCCAGCTATCCGACATACCGTCATTGTCATCGTCGGTATCGGCATTGTTCCCCACCCCGTCGCTGTCGCTATCAACGGTTTCATCGGGATCATCCGGAAAGGCATCTTCAGTATTGAGCACACCATCTCCATCGGAGTCACAGGAGGCGGTGGAGAGAGAAAGATAGTAGAGATCGATGGTATTGTTGTTTTCATATTCATCCACCTTCACATAATAGGTGCCTGCTGCCAGAGCCTCAGTGCAGCTATAGGTCAGGTAGGAAAAATCGGTATTACCACCATCGATATCATCGTTATAGCCCACCTCGTTGAGATCACTGTCATAAAGCCACAGCCGACTATCCCCACTGGCGCCCGAGGTGGAAAGGGCGATGGCTGAAGCTTCAGTCAGGGTAAAAGTGGACCAATCGACATCATCACTGGGATCGATGCTGTGAATCTGAGTTTCCCCGGAAGTAATCTCATTGGCCTCTGAGGAGCTATTGTTGGACTCGTAGGTATCTTCCGGCTCTGCGGTGGCCTCGCCATAGATGTTGTGGCGGGAGAATGAATCCAGAAAGACCTGGGCGTGGGGTCCGTCGGGATAGAGGTTCTGGGCGGCTGCGACGGTCGCTTCGGCCATATCCGGCATGGTGAGCCCCGATCCCAGGCCAAAATGGGATTCCAGAACAATCTGATCCACCTCTTCCCGGGTCTCTCCCTGATCTAACAAATCCAGCAGTGCCTGAAACAGCGGCGTGCCCCACAATTCATCCGACTTGTAGCCATCGATATTATCATGGGCGGTGTAAGTGAGGCTGGCATCATATTGAAAAGCCAGCCGATTCATATAACGGCCACTCCAGCAATCATTATGGCCGTCCCAGCTGAATATCCATTCGGGATAGAAGGCATCACCATTGACGGTAGAGAGAGAGTAGGAGCCAGCCCAATAATCCCCAAACCCCTCCCCCATGGCACCGGTATCGACGCCATCATCCCAATTGGGGTTAATGTCATCCTGAATGGCGTGGCCATATTCATGTAAAATCACATCGGCATCTTCATTGTCATCGACACAGCCGTGACCAAACACCAACCGACCTTCATCATACCACGAATTGTCTTGCCCGCCGGCACCATTGGCATCTACCTCAATAGCACGCTCAATGATACCTGTATCACCGGTAAACCCCAGAGATTGGATGTAGCGCTGGTTTTGATCCAGGTGAAAATAGGTCATGGCATCGTTGAAGGCATTGTCCCCCCGGGTAGCGGTCCAGTTGCCGTCGGTGGTGGTGCTGGGCTGGAAGCTCGGGGTGGAAAAATGGGTAATCTCCACCCAGGGGCCAGTCAGAGTGTAGACACCATCCACAACCGTCAAATCCTTCAGGGTACGGGTATAATAGGCCCCGTCAAAATCCGAATCATCCGATTCATCCTCCAGGAAGGCATCCATCAAGGTGGTGCGGGGGTCAGGGTCGAAGACCAGAGCGGTTCCGTCAGCGGTGTCCGTGGTCACACTTGATTGCTTGCTTTTTTTTTGTTCCTGGGACTCCAAAAAACGCTCGGTGGCTTGTTGGCGGCTCAAAGCTGGGGTGTCGATCGCGTTTTTGGCTTTTTCAGCCTTCTCAGGGGATTTTTTGGCAGCCTGTTTGATTCGCTTGATCAGGGTGTTTTTCACCTCAACAATATCCCCGGTGGCTGCATCGATTCGATGGCGCCAGTGACCATGGGGAGGCTGCATGTTGATCTGGGTTTGATAGATCAGGCGAAATGAATCCCCCTGGGGGAGATAGACCAACTCCCCCACCGGCAAATCCTGCAACTCGCCGTGACTCGATAGATTGTTCCAGGCTTCATCCAGAGCGGCCTCTTTGTCAATTTGGTTTTTTTGACTGGGAATAGGCTTGGTTTTTGGGTATATGTTGTTGAATACCTTGAGAATACCATTTCCATCTTTCCGCAGCGAAACGACAATTTCTCCCCCCTGTACCGGGATGCCGTCGATATTCTGCCGGAAGTGGACGTGGGTTCCGGTCAAACTTTTGCGAATGTGGTCGAGTTCAATGTTGCCGAGGTCGGAAGCGATACCAAAACGATTGTAATTGGCACGCAGATACCCTTTGGCGCTCTCTTCGGGGGGAGTATCCTTTTTTTGGTTGAATCGCCAGGTTTCGTTAAAAAGCATCTTGGGGGTGATGCGGTGGTCCCGATGATAGCGATCCCGGATGGGGATGCTCCCGGCAAAGGCGATGTTTTGAAAGCCAAAAAGGATGGCAAAAACCACGTAAAGGATGGCGCGATGCATTGCGAAAAAGCCTCCAAGCGACTGATACTGCCAGCAAAAATGCGGCGGGGTTGGAACCAATCAGGATACCTTCGACAACCTGTATGGTAACATGAGAATCTTAACCTTGCACAATTTTGATCGGGTGGAAGAGCCCTCTTGATTGCCTGCTCCTGGCTGCAAAAAGAAAGCTCATGGCTGAGAGGCCACCTTTGAAACATTAGAGGCTTTTTCGAGCCACGACATCCATCGTCAACACCATTTTTCTTGTTTTGAGGGATCTTTTTATCATGAAAAGCTATCGAAAAGAGTTGAGCTTTTTCACGCCCGGACGGCGTGCCTTCATCAACATCACCGGCGAGGTGGACAACTGTCTCAAGGAGAGCGGCATTCAGGAGGGGCTTTTACTGGTGAATGCCATGCACATCACCGCTTCGGTTTTTATCAACGACGATGAGCACGGCTTGCATCAGGATTATGAAAAATGGCTGGAAGCCCTCGCTCCCCACGCCCCTATCGGCCAATATCGCCACAACGATACCGGTGAAGATAATGCCGATGCGCACCTCAAGCGCCAGGTGATGGGGCGGGAAGTGGTGGTGGCGGTGAGCGGTGGCGCTCTGGATTTTGGCACCTGGGAGCAGATATTTTATGGCGAGTTTGATGGCCGCCGCAAAAAGCGGGTGCTGGTGAAGATTATCGGCGAATAAATGAAAGAGACGCTTTAGAATCAGCCAACTGGCTACCGATCAGACGCTTTTCCATTCCCGATCAGACGCTTCTCTTTCAGGTTTCGACAGAAGGTGATGGATCATGAAAGACAAACTTTCCCTTCAGGCGGCCCTCGATTTTATCGACGGCAAAAGCCAAGACCGGGAGCAAGCCCGCAAGGCGGTTCGGGAGGCGCTGTTCAAGAAAGCCATCCAGGAGAGCCCGACGGATGAGCGGGAGCGCCTCTCCCAGTTTTCCATCAAGACCCTGACCCTCTGTGTCAAACCGCTTCTGGAGCAGGATACCAAGAAAAAGGCACGGGTTGAAGATCTGGCCCGAAAAATCCATAAAAAAGGGCTTGATAACAAAGGATTCGACCAAGCCCTGGGAGAGTTACGCACCCTGGCGGCCTGGCTTAGGGAGTTGGAGCTGGGCAAGGAGTCCGACTCCGATACGACCAAGGGCTCCAGTTCGGCTACAGAGGATTCCACCGCCCCCTTGATCCCCCGGCTGATAGAAAATATTCGCATCTTAGGAGAAGGCGCCCCCTGGCTTGAGGCAGAAGCCCAACAGTTGCTAAACCAGCTGGAGAGCGAATCCCAGGCTGCGTTTATCGAACAGGTTGCCCGTTTTTGCACCAAAGTCACCGACCAGGGACCGGAAATCCGCCGCGCCTGGGAGAGGGAGCAGACCGCCTTTTTGGCTCTGGTCACCGAGCTTGCGGGGCACATCCGGGAGATGCGGGAGACCAGCGGGGAGACCGATTCCCGCTTGGGGGGAGCCATTGGACGGCTGCACCGGAGCAAGAGCCTGACTGATTTGGAAACCCTGCGGGCGCATCTGATCCACGAAGCCCAGGATTTGAAGGACCACTCCCAAAAGATCCAGAACCAACTGCAAGAGAGTCAGGAGCGATTGAGCGATGCGGAACGGCGCATGGAGGAGATGCAGGAGGAGTTGGATGAGGTGAAGGCGGAAAGCCTGACTGATCCTCTGACCAAAATTCCCAACCGTCGGGCTTTGGATCAGGTGATGAATCGGGAGTTTGCCCGGAGCCGTCGTTATCATCTCCCCCTGACTTTTATTCTCTTTGATCTGGATCACTTCAAGCGGGTGAACGACGACTATGGCCACCCGGTAGGGGATAAGGTGTTGGTGCAGGTGGCGGCGAAGGCCAAGGGGTTGCTGCGTCAGTCCGATTTTTTGGCTCGCTATGGGGGCGAGGAGTTTGCCCTGATTCTCCCCGGCACCTCTCTGGAAGCGGCCATCCAAACCGCTGATAAAATCCGGGGGGCGATTTCCCGGCTTCGCTTTAAAACCCGCAAAAAGACCCTTTCGGTGACTGCGAGCTTTGGCGCCAGCGCCCTGCCCAGCAGCCAATGGCAGACCATTCCCCAGCTTCTTAAAGCCGCTGATGTCGCTCTCTACCAGGCCAAGCAAAACGGTCGCAACCGGGTGGAGGTCGCCCAAAAAGCGCCTCCCACCTCCTGAAATCATGCCCTGCAAGAATCCCAGGCCCTTGTTATTTTTAAACATCCTGACAAAAGGAGATGACCCTGAATTTTTCTTAATGATTCTCATCTAAACAAATAAGATGGCTTCATTTTATACCCTGAAGGAGCTTGTTCAAATTTAAGGATGATTGCGTCCGAAAAATTGGTTAAAGTTCTGCCAGGATGATTCGGCAGACTCTTCTACATGCCGTTGTTTTTATTCAGGGGCCATGCTTGATTGATTTTGAAGACCCACGATTGGGTGCAAGGGCGCGACCAGAGGCAACGATCTGGGAATCCTGCTCCGAAAAGCCTGTTGGGTTGCGTTGATTGAACGCTTGAACGTGTCTGGATATTTTTGAAGAGGTTCCAGATTCCTTCTGATTGGGTGGCCGGATGAAAAAAATATTTTCCCAGAGGACCATGTGACATGACCAATGGGCTTGAAAAACAGCGAATTTTGATCGTCGATGACATCCCCGGCAACATCAAAACCCTCCAGGCGATTCTGGATGGCCAATACAAGCTGTCCGTCGCCACAAATGGCCAGGACGCCCTCAAGATTGTCGCGGCCATGCCGGTCAATCTGATTTTGCTGGATATTGTCATGCCGGGCATGGATGGCTTTGAGGTGTGCAAAAGGTTGAAGTCGGACCACGCCACCAAAGACATCCCGGTGATTTTCATCACCACCCGCAACGCCACTGAAGATTCCCAAAAGGGCTTTGCCTTGGGTGCTGTGGATTATATCCCCAAGCCGTTTGTCCCTCAGGTGGTTCTCTCCCGGGTTGACTCCACCCTCGGCAAAAAGCTCTCCGCAGCCGATCTCCCCTTCCTGATTTAGCGGGCGTTTATCCCTTCCGGGGCGTCTGTTCCCAGGCTGCTTTTTTTTGATTCCAAAACGATAAGCAAACCGATCTAAAAATGGGGCACTCTTCTCTGGCTGGATAGGGGAAAGGGAGAGTTATGCCCTACCCCCTATCAGCAAAAGCACAACGGCCTATATCCGATTTTTGATTCAAATGGCTATAGATGACCCAACGGTTGTTGCCCTTCCCGATGCCAATCAATTCAAGAGGGAACACGCACCCGCTCTTTGATTTTCAGCCCATTTTCCTGCTCGGCCTGTGCCAGGTCGTGGTTGGTTTGCAGGTTCATCCAAAATTTGGCGGATGTTTTAAAATAGCGGGCGAGGCGTAGGGCGGTATCCGCTGTTACGGCGCGCCGACCCTTGAGGATTTCGCTGATCCGGTTGGGGGGGACGTCGAGATCTCTGGCCAGGGCGTTGGCTGAGAGGGAGAGGGTGGTCATCTCTTCGGCCAAAACTTCCCCAGGGTGGGTGAGGGGTAGTTGGACGAGGGGTTTATTGTTGGTTTTTGGCAATTTCGACATGGTGGGCCTCCCCATTTTTATAGGTAAAGCAGATGCGCCATTGGTTGTTGATGCGAATGCTATACTGCCCGGTTCGTTTGCCGATCAAGGTTCTGAAACCTTTGGATGGCAATCCTTTGAGATCGTCGAGGGTTTCGGAGCACTCCAACACCAGCAAGCATCTTTGGGCTTGCCGGGTAAGCTCCTGGTCGGAGGATTGATCTCTTATTCCGGCTGCGAATTGGGCGGTGCGTTTATCCTTGAACGAAGCAATCATGGTGGTTGGTCCTGTATCTGCGGGGCCTTCATGTTTTAATCATAACGCGTTACGTAACGCGACATGTGGTATTCGATACATTCAAATGTGGTATTTTCAGCACCCTTCCCGCCACTCTGGAGCTGGTTTTGGCGAGCTTGGGGAGGTAGGAGTTGGAATGGAGCGGTTGATTGAACACGGTCTCTCTTTGGATCTGGGAATGCTCCCCAATGGCAGCTGTTTCGGAATACGTAACAGGTTATTCAGGCTGAAGCAAGCGGGTTTTGACTCCATTTTCCCAGGCTGGCATAGCCCTTTTCCCTCCCGCTCATGTCAGCCGCCACCGCCACCAAAAACAACGCGATACGTAACGTGCATTTCGTTGTTCATATTTTCCATCCAAAAACCGGTGACATCATCGTTCCAATCAAGAGGGGTGCACTCTGAAAAGCGCTATGCAAAGAGATCCATTTGACCATAAAAACAACAGGTTGCCACAGATTTTGTAGGGTGGGCACATTTTTTTGTGCCCACCACAAGCTCATGGATTCTTTATATGGTTGAATATTTTGTGATCCATACTTTTTCTGAAGGATTTGGTGGGCACAAAAGCGGTGCCCACCCTACGGTTTTTCCTGGTAATGGAATCAACCATGCTGAGCATCAGGGTAGGCCCATTTTCCATCTCCATCATCCAAGTTGAGAAGCCATGATTGGAAGCCCGGTGAAAGCCTCGCAGGATGGCGTGGGGTTGATGGGCAGCCAACCAACGGGCGTATGATCTCCAAGCCTTTTCAAACCTACCCGTTGGCTCTGTTTTGGATTAAGTTGATAGAGGTTATTAATTTCGTCTTATTTTGAGCGTGGGGTGGGTGCAATGGCATCTGGTACGGATTGGGAGCACAGTCTTAAAATTATTGTCTATTTGTGCGCAATCGCCGGATTTTCTCGTGTGATATTCAGTCACTATCGGGAAAACCTGAAAGAGACCGAAGCCGACCGTGAACGCTACTTGAAGGCTCTCAAACGCCCCATCTTTAAAACCACCTATCTGAAAATCCTGATTTACGGTTTGAGAATGCTGAGAAAGCTGTTTGGACCTGGATTTCTTTCACTCCAGGCTCTCGGAGTTTGCCTCACTATTTCCTTTGCTTACAGCATCTGGATGTTCCTGCTGGGCTGGCTTTTCGGGGGTAGCGGTGAGATGGGCGGAGTTGATTTTTTTGAGCCTGGAGTTCCTGGATGGAAAAGAACATTCATCGTCGCTGTAGTTGCATTTTCATCATGGGCTTTATTTTATACCTTTTTAAAAGAGGATAAAGTTAAAAGCATTATCCGCAGACTTTTAAGCCGATTGGAAAACAAAATATATGATCGTTTTCTTGATTTTCTGGTAGAGACTGGAATCTTGGTTGTATTAGGAGCCGGAGCCGTAGCCGGAGCCGTAGCCGGAGCCGTAGCCGGAGCCGGAGCCGTAGCCCTCAAAGTCATTATAACAGGTAGTGTCAATCAAACAAATATTACCTGGCTGTTTTTCTGGGGATTTCTTCCTTTCCTGAACAGTATTCTGGACTGGCTCTCCTGGGGGTTAAGCCGTTATTTGGGCTGGCGGATTTTAAAGCGCCGGATGATAGC
>JADFZT010000067.1 GCA_015232395.1 Magnetococcales bacterium
GGCGGAGCCCTCAAGGTCTTGGCCTTGTCTTTGGCTCTTGGAGGATTCTGTCCGATTTTGGTTTGGATTGACTATAACGTTGGCATGTTTTGGGTTGAATCCAAACAGAAACAAACAGAACTTCCTCCCAGCTTCGTCATCAACAAAACACCTGACAGCAAAGGCTGTTCAAGGTGAGATCAATTCCAAGTTGGGAAAATAGGTGGTATATCTGCCAAGATCCCGAGTCAACAATCGATATCCTGCCACAGCAGCATGAGCACCGATAAAAAAATCCGGAAGTGGGCGAATACGCGTTCCCCCACGCTCCAGATAAGTGAGGTAGACCTTTCCCGCCAAAAACGCCGCCTCATAGGGAATCGATTCCCGTTTCAGCAGAAAAGTCGGTAAAGCCGCCTCCAGATCCTCAATACGGCTGAAGCGGATGGAAACTTCGGCATAGATCAATGGATTGATCACCAGGCTGGAGCTGTCCGCCACCCGGGAGAGATTTTTTTCCGACCATCCGGCCCACTGAGGGTCACCCGTGAGAACATCCAGCAGCACGTTGCTGTCCACCAGAACGGGGATCATGGTTTGCGGGTCAGAGCCATGATTTCATCGGTGCTCATCTTGATATCCCCTCGACCCCGCAGATGAGCCACCAGCTGGTTTCCCCGACTCTTTTTCGACTGGGGATCCTGAGGAATGATAGAAACTGTTTCACCATCATAGGTAAACGTCACTTCGGTATGCGGCAGCAAACCCGCCTGCTCACGGATATGTACCGGAATGGTGACCTGCCCCTTGGATGTAATCCGCATGGCTACGCTCTCCCTGTTTATTCTTACCTTTACTGGTAAGAGTAAGAAATAATATTTTTTCCGTCAACGATTAAGGGGATGAACGGGGCAATCCCTGCCATTATATTAACCCGGAAATTCAGGAGAAGTGAAACCTGCTGGTGCCGATATGCATGTGGGTTCAGGTCCATTTATTTCACCTATTCGACTGCCTGCTTGATCATTCTCTATCTGGTCGTAAGAAACAGAGCTGTCATACGATTTCAGGAAACCCCTGGTGCCTCTTCAAATCAAAATGCAAGCACTGTCCGGTCTGTTGATGAAGATGGGCTTGAAGGTGCGCAACAGTGTATGCTGGAGGGTGCTGGAAAAAATCAAATGGATGTTGTTTGGAAAAATATGCTGGCAGGGAAAGCGCGGTCATGGACGCCAAATTCGATCTGGTTGCTGATTTCAAACCCCAGGGGGATCAACCTCAAGCCATCGATTTTTTAATCGAAGGCTTGGGGAAGGGTCTGCCCGATCAGGTGTTGCTGGGGGTGACCGGGTCGGGCAAGACCTTCACCATGGCCCACATCATCCAAAAGCTCAAACGCCCCGCCCTCATTCTGGCCCACAACAAAACCCTGGCCGGTCAACTCTACAATGAGATGAAGGCTTTTTTTCCCCACAACGCCGTAGGCTATTTCGTCTCCTATTACGACTATTACCAGCCTGAAGCCTACATTCCCCGCACCGACACCTTCATTGAAAAGGATTCCTCGGTCAACGACCAGATCGACCGCATGCGCCATGCTGCTACCCAAAGTCTACTCTCCCGGCGGGATGTGATCATCGTTGCTTCGGTCTCCTGCATCTACGGCATCGGCTCCCCGGAAGAGTATGGCCAGATGTCCCTGAGCCTACAGGTCGGACAGGAGATCGACCAGCGGGTGCTGTTACGCAAGCTGGTGGAGATTCAATATCGGCGCAACGATGTGGACTTTCATCGGGGCACCTTTCGGGTACGGGGGGACACGATTGAAATTTTTCCAGCCCATGAGGAGGACCGGGCGGTCAGAATCGAATTTTTTGGGGATGAAATCGACCGCATGACCCGGGTGGACTCATTGACTGGAGAATACCACGAGACCCTGGCAGACCTGACCCTCTTTCCTGCCAGCCATTTTGTCACCACCCGGGATACCCTGAAGCGGGCTATCAAGGAGATCAAATCCGATCTCAAGGAGCGCTTGGCCTGGTTTCAGGCAGAAAATAAATTATTGGAGGAGCAGCGTCTGGAGAGTCGGACCCAATATGATCTGGAGATGATGCAGGAGCTTGGATACTGCACAGGGATCGAAAATTACAGTCGCTATTTTACCGGTCGTGCCCCGGGGGAGCCGCCACCGACCCTGCTGGAATATCTCCCGGACGATGCCTTGCTGTTTGTCGACGAAAGCCACGTCGCCGTGCCTCAGGTGCGGGGGATGTATCGGGGGGATCGGGCGCGCAAAACCACCCTGGTGGAACACGGCTTTCGCCTGCCGTCGGCGCTGGACAACCGCCCCCTGACCTTTGAAGAGTGGGATGAAATTCGCCCCCTTTCGGTCTATGTCTCCGCTACTCCGGGTCCGTTTGAGATGGAGCGGAGCGGGGAGCGGGTGGTGGAACAGATCATCCGACCCACCGGGCTTCTGGACCCCCCCTGCTTCCTGCGGCCCGTGGAGGGGCAGGTGGATGATTTGATCCACGAAATCCGCCACACCCTCAAAGGGGGCCACCGGGTATTGGTCACCACCCTCACCAAGCGCATGGCGGAGGATCTCACCGAATATCTCAATGAGCTACAGATTGCCGTGCGCTATCTCCACTCCGATGTGGATACCCTGGAACGGATGGAAATCATCCGGGATCTGCGTCTGGGAGAATTTGATGTATTGGTGGGAATCAATCTTCTCCGGGAAGGCTTGGACCTGCCGGAGGTGGCGCTGGTGGCGATACTCGATGCCGACAAGGAGGGCTTTTTGCGTTCCGAAACCGCCCTCATCCAGACCATTGGCCGAGCCGCCCGCAATGTCGAGGGACGGGTGATTCTCTATGCCGACCGCATCACCGGTTCCATCGAGCGAGCCCTGGCGGAAACCAACCGGCGGCGGACCATCCAGGAGGCGTATAACAAGGAGCACGGCATCACCCCGATGTCGATCCAAAAAGAGGTCGGGGACTCCATCAAAGGTCTCTACGGTGCTGAAGATCGCTCCCCCAAGATCAACAAGGTGCTGCGGGTGGCTGAAGAAGAGGTGGTCTACAATCGGCGGAAAAAAACCCCAAAAGACCCCAAAAAAGAGATCGCCCGACTCAGAGGAAAAATGGAGTCAGCAGCCAAGTGTATGGAATTTGAAGTGGCTGCGGTCTATCGGGATCGACTGCTGACGCTGGAAAAAGCAGCCCTGATGGAGGGGGTGGATCCATAGGGGGGGATCTTAATGAAAAAATCAAAAGCCAGGGGAAGCTACACCGACCCCCTGCCAGGGATCAATCATGAATGCCAGCCCCCCGCCATTTTTATTGGGATCAGGTCACGATGACAATCAAATGGGCCGACAAACTCTCTGCCATTGAACCCTTCCATGTGATGGAAGTGTTGCAACGGGCCAACGCCCTGGAAGCTGCCGGGCGGGATATCGTCCGCCTGGAAGTGGGAGAGCCCCGCTTTCCCACCCCCCAACCGGTCATGAGAGCCGCCCAAAAAGCCCTGGCTCAGGATCTCACCCACTACACCCCGGCCCTGGGCATCCCCTCCCTGCGCCAGAAAATCGCCGAATGGTATCAACACCAATATGGGGTCGACCTTTCTCCCAACCGGGTAATCATCACCCCGGGCACCTCCGGGGCATTCATCATCGCTTTTGGCCTGCTTCTGAATCCCCAGGATCGCTTTGCCTTTGCCGATCCCGGCTATCCCTGCTACCCCAACATGATTCGCTTTTTGGGGGGAGAACCGGTGGCGGTGGCGGTAGGGCCTGAAAACCATTACCAACTGGATGTGGGGCAGTTGCAGTCGGAACTACAAAAAGGCTTGCGGGGGGTATTGATCACCAGCCCCTCCAACCCTACCGGAACCCTCATTCCCGATGAGGCTTTCTCCGGGGTGATTGAGGCTGTGGAGGCTGGCGGGGGAAGGGTGATTTCCGATGAGATCTATCACGGCATCACCTATGGGAAGCGGGCAAAAAGCGCCTTGGAATTTTCCCAAAACACCATCGTCATCAACGGCTTTTCCAAATATTTTGCCATGACCGGTTGGCGGTTGGGGTGGCTCATCGTCCCGGAAGAGGCGGTGCGTCAGGTGGAGAGCCTGGCCCAAAACCTTTTCATCTCCGCTCCGACCCTCTCTCAACATGCCGCCCTTGGAGCCTTCGAATGCCTGCCGATGTTGCAGGAGCGGGTGGCGCAATATGACACCAAACGGCGCTATCTGTTGAAAGCTCTGGAGAGGATGGGCTTCCAGGTGGCGGTGGAGCCCACGGGGGCTTTTTATATCTATGCCGATGTCACCCCGGTGCTGGCAGCTTGCGGCATTCCTGACAGCCAAGCCCTGGCCAGAGGATTGCTGGAGGAGGGGGGAGTCGCAGTGACACCAGGACTTGATTTTGGTCGGCACCGTTCGGAAAACCATCTGCGTTTTTCCTATGCCGGGGAATTGGAGCGTATTCGGGAAGGAATGGAGAGAATTGGGGGATATCTGGAAAAAATGAAAAAACAGGGTGGGGAAATTTAGGAGGTAGTCCTTTGGGGGCGGATCACCGACTCCTTATGGAACCCATCACTTGCCCTTCTTTTTTTTCTTTTTGGCCCCTTTGCCCATTTTGGCGTCAGAGGGATCGGTCTTGGTCTTGGATTTGCCGGATTTGGCAGATAAACCCTTGGCCCCTTTTGAGGCGGCTTTTTTGGATTTTTTATCTCTCCCTGAAACCCTGGAGGTCCCACCACCGCCAGCATTACCGCCAGCTGGGGTGTTCAGGCTGTTTTCCTCTGCTTCCGATTCGGCTTTCTGCTCCCCCAGCAACCGCAGCATGGTCAGCTGTGCCTCTTTGCGTCCCAGCAGGGAGAAACCCAAGCGCACCAAATCTTCCAGGGGGATGTCCCCTTCCTTATCCTTGCTGACCTTGAGGATGCCTGCTTGATCCCCTTCCCGCAAAAATTCCCCCAAGGCTTCCGGGGAGATGCCAGCCAGCCACGCCCCGTCCGCCAGGGTCAGCCCAGGCAGGGTATCGAGATGGCTCAGATCAAAATGCGCTTTGTTCTTGCGTCCCATGTCCTAATCATGCCAGAAACAAATCAGGTTGCACAGGGGATCTGTCACCTTGAAGGATAGACTCTGTTTGGCTTGGCCGGGAGTCTCTTGCTGAGAAAATCCCGAAATGCCGATGAACCAAAGGCCCACCCCGCTTGATGAACCCTCATGGGAATACCAAAGGCCCATCCGAACCATGACAGGCCAAGCTTTCAAACAAGGAATAAAGAGATGAATAACCTGTTTCGAGACGCAGAGAAACGATTTCAGAAGGCGCTGGATCATGTCACCCTTTCGGACGACACCATCGAGCGGCTGCGGATTCCCAAATCCTCTCTCCTGGTGCGTATTCCAGTGCGTATGGATAGTGGGGAGCTGAAAACCTTTCAGGGCTACCGGGTACGATTTGACGATACCCGGGGGCCCACCAAGGGGGGCATCCGTTTTCATCCCCAGGTCTCCCTGGATGAGGTGCAATCCCTGGCTTTCTGGATGACCTTTAAATGCGCTGTGCTGAACCTGCCATTTGGTGGTGCCAAAGGGGGGGTGGCTGTGGACCCCAAGCAGCTGTCCAAATTTGAGCTGGAGCGCCTGGCCCGGGGCTATATCAACGCCATTGCCGACTTTATCGGCCCGGATATCGACATACCCGCCCCGGATGTCTATACCAACGCCATGATCATGGGCTGGATGATGGATCAATATAACATCATCAACCGGCGCATCTCCCCTGCGGTAATCACCGGCAAACCTCTGGCCATGGGCGGCAGCCTCGGACGGGATGCAGCCACCGCCATGGGGGCCTTTTTCGTCATGGAGACCCTGCTGCCCAAACTGGATTATGAACCCGGCAAAACCACGGTAGCGGTGCAGGGATTCGGTAATGCCGGGGCCACTCTGGCGGAACTACTCTTCCAGGCGGAGTTCAAGGTGGTCGCAGTGAGTGATTCCCGAGGCGGCATCATAGCCCCCGAAGGTCTCGACATCCCCAGCGTTCGCCAACACAAGGAAAATTCCCGAGACCTGAAGGCGGTCTATTGTGATGGCTCGGTCTGTTCGGTGATAGAGCATAAAACCATCACCAATGCCGAGCTGTTGACCCTGGATGTGGATATTTTGGTGCCAGCTGCCCTGGAAAATCAGATCACAGTGGAAAACGCACCCGATATCAAAGCGCGATTGATTGTCGAAGTGGCCAACGGCCCCGTCACCTATGACGCCTGCAAGGTTTTGGAACACAAAGGGGCCGTGGTCATCCCGGACATTCTGGCCAATGCCGGAGGGGTTACCGTGAGCTATTTTGAATGGGTGCAAAACCGCATGGGCAACTATTGGACCCTGGAGGAGGTCAACCGACGGCTACGGAAAAAGATGGTGGCGGAGAGTGAAGCGGTCTGGGAAATCGCCAAATCCCGCGCCATCACCCTGCGAACGGCGGCCTATGTCCACGCCTTGGAGCGGATTGGGGAAGCGATGGATGCCCGGGGCAACAAGGATTTTTATTTGCGTAAGCGCTAGCCAGAGAGGGCCTGCCCTTCGCGTCGGCTGCTTTTGAGCCCGGAGTCGGTCGGGAACCGGGATATTCTTTATCCAGCAAGAGGCCACGGGGTTCAGCTAAACTATAGCGACCTATCCATCATCAGATGAAACGAACAGGGAATCCCCATGAAGACAATTCAAAAGTGGCTGGCGTTGTTGGTTTGCATGGCGGTAGCCATGCCCTTGTGGCTGGGAAGGGCGGAGGCTGCGGGGGAAGGTGGGTTGGATTTATCGGCCATGGAAGGCGGCCTGGCGGCCACCACGACGGCGATGATGAACGACCCTCAAATGCTGCAACAGATCCTGAGCCTCACTGAAGATCCCCAATTCAAAAAAGTGCTTGAAGATCCCGAGCTGATGCAGGCGATCTCCTCTGGAAATCTCAATGCCCTACTGACAAGCCCGGCGTTCATGAAGCTGTTGGAGCACCCCATCGTCGATCAAGTTCTTCAGAAGGGAGGGCAGTAGCCTTCTGAAGGAACAGGGAGTAGGAAGCAACCTGACAAAAGGTCAAACGCTTCGATTGAATAGCACGGAATGGCTTGGCTCTCGATACGGCGAGAGCGCCATAGGCCATTCGAGTCGATATGATCAGGTGATCAAGCCGCCAGGGACATCCACATGGGCCTGGGATGATCTCCGTCGCCATTCCTGGGCTGCCGCCCTTGGAGGATATCCAGGATCTGTTTGGCCTCCTCCAACTCCTTGATGCCCGTCACCGCGTTATGGCCATTGATATAGATGGCGTAGCCTTCCTCATCGATACCGATATCACACCGAATCATTTGAATATTCCTTACGCTGGGTCCGTTGAGCCTGCCCTGAACAGTGGTGATTGTGCAGGGCGTTTTCTGAGTCATTACAGGGGTAGATAGCAAAAATCAGACCACAAAAAAAATCATTCACCAAAACGATCTTTCCCAAAACCTCCTTGACATCGTGTAACCGCCCCCCATGAAAGCGTTTTTCCAGCTATCCACAATACCTGTGGATAAACCTGTGGATAAATTGTCATCGATGGCAAAAAATCCTTGTCCCGACAACTTTTAATGCCTTTTGCATCAAAAATGAGCGGATATATTTTTTCTTTATAAAACAGATATATACATGTACAAGAAAAAAATTTCACCGCCTCTTTAAGCCCCATTTCAGCCAAGAGGGTTTTCCATAAAATGGGCTGTGTATTGTTTTCTGAATCCATCTCTGCCAGAGGGGCAAAACAGGCAGGAAAAACAAGCTTCCACACTACCCGAAAAAAATATGATCCAGGCCAAAAAAAATATCCCCAACCCTCTCAAAACCCCCCTTTATAAGACCAAAAAGTGAGATTTTGTTGGCGGTTGCCTACGTCAAGGAGGTGTCAGAAAAAACCTGAACCGACGGATACTCATGACCCAGTACGGATCACAAAGCTGGCCTGGGTTATTTGGGGTGGTGATGTCGGGTGATGGATATTGAAGCGACGCAGCAACAGTGAGGAAGATTGAGGGGGAGGGTAGGGCGGTTGGAAAAATTGAATAGGGAGAAGGGGAGAGAAGCCACGATGGGGAAGGGAAGGGCTGTGCGTAATGACGACGGATTTTATGCCAGATTGGGTGGGGCGGGAGTGGGACTCCTGCCACACCCAATGGGTATCGTTTGAACGATTGATTCAATCGATGTCAAAAAACCGGTTGAGGTTGGCGGTGTAAAGAATTTTGCGCACCACCGAATTGGAGTTGATGATGGAAATCCGGGCGTTGTTTTCCTGGGCCTGCTTGCGCAGCAGCAGAAGCATGCCCAGAGCCGAGCTATCCATAAAACTGGTTTGGGAAAGATCAACGACATAATCCCTGCCAGGAAAGGGATCTTGGATAGAGCCCAAAAACTCCTGATAAAGCAAAAAATTGAAGGTGCCAATGATATTCAGTCTTGTGGCTTCTAATGTGATCTCTTTTTGGATTGGCATACGCACTCTCCTGACCGTTGAGTGGTGGCGATCCCTGTCACCTTGCTCTCTTCCCCCTGGATGCGGGGAAGGTATATGACCGAAAATGGCGGTTTGTCTGTGACACCGCTTCCGACTGAAAGAATGCTGGAATGAAATAACAATTTGGAGTCTGTGTAAAGGATTTGTGAATTTCTCGTTAAAAGTGTGAAAATGTTCGCAGCCCCATACCACCCTTTGAAATGGACCTGAAAAGGTACGAAACAAAGACCTGACAAGCCAGATTCTGCAACACCATTATCACATCAAGATGATGTAATTTTTGCATTTTTGCAATAAATCGGGGGCTGGATATCCCCAAAAATGTTATCCTGAATTTTGGATTGGATACCGGACAACAACGCCCTGGCTGATGGCTTGACAGGATTGGAGCCAGGACCATCTCACCTGTCAACCCAGCTGAACCGGCATTGGGCCTGGATGGGGGAGTGGACGCAAAAGGTTGGAGATTACGATGGCTGTCATCTGTTCAGAATGTGATTTTGAAAGAAATATTTGACTTTTTTATTATGTAAAATTATGCGTCAATTGTTCCAACAATGAACTCATCAAAAAAAACATTCCCCTGAAAGATTGTCTCCTCTAGACCTCCCTGCTGCTGAATCTGGTTTTGATTGCCTCCCACTCGGTTTGACTCTTTTTCACCCCCCGCCATCCTACAGCTTTGTCAGACAGCGGGCTTAATCACCCCCCTTTGAAACAACCATCCCTGCGGATGATTTTCATCCCTTTGACAGGCGCTTATGCCTGGGACTAACCACTGGAGCCCAAAACAGCTAAAACAGACGGCTCTTGGCTGGGAACTCCTTTTACCCGTTGATATTTTTTCTCAAGCATACCAATCTGTCACCGATAAAGCCTGATCGAACAGTCGAATGGCAGATGAGTGGATTGAAAGCAGGTTCATCCCGGGGATGACCAAACCAGGGTAGGGGAGTGAAATCGGCAAATGGAAAAAACGGAACCTTCTTTCAAAGGGCCCGAAGGTGGTGCCAAACAGGAGTCACCCATTGGAGGTGTCGGCGGGGGCTCGGCCAGCCAATTTTTGGAACGGCTGATTGCAGCCCTTGAAGAGGGCCGGGCAGCGGAACGGGAAGCGATGTCCCAGCTTTTTCAGGAGACCCTTCGGGAACAGAAAAAAAACCGCCGGTCGAAAAACTGGTTCCGTTTTTTTATCGCCGCCTATCTGGCGGCTCTGTTGTGGCTCGCTTATTCGGACACGCTTCCCGGGGTGGAGATGGACGCCCTCTCCTCTGGGAAAAGCCACACGGCTGTCGTGGATATTCGAGGCTCCATCATGGCCAATGGTGAATACAGCGCCGAAAAGGTGATCGATGGCTTGCAGGAGGCTTTCAAGGATCCGGATACCGCCGGAGTGGTATTGCGCATCAACAGCCCGGGGGGAAGCCCGGTTCAGTCGGGCATGATCTACGATGAGATACAGCGCCTGACCAAAAAATATCCCAGCAAGCCTCTTTATGCCGCCCTGGAAGATATCTGCGCTTCTGGCGGCTACTATATCGCTTCGGCTGCCAAGGAAATTTTTGCAGACAAGGCGAGCCTGGTGGGCTCCATCGGCGTGGTGCTGCGCTCCTTTGGCTTTGAGGAAACCTTAAACAAGGTAGGCGCTGAAAACCGCACCCTGACGGCTGGCAAGAGTAAGGCCTTTCTGGATCCTTTTGGTCCGGTGAAAGAGGAAGATCGGCTCCATGCCCAAGGACTTCTGGATAAAATCCACCGGCAGTTTATCAATGCCGTCCGCAAAGGGCGCGGTAAACGGCTTAAAAGCTGGGAAAAAGGTCTTTTTGAAGGGCTTGTCTGGACGGGCGAGGAGGCGGTAGCCAAAGGCTTGGTGGATGGTTTGGGCTCCACTGCCTGGATCGCCAGAGAGCGCATCAAAGCTGAAAAAGTCGTTGATTTTACCAAGAAAAAAGATTGGGTGAGTCGTGTCTCAGAAAACCTCGCAGGCACTTTTTTTGATGCCCTGGCGTTGCGGACAATAGCCAATCTGGAGTAGCTGAAAATCCTGGGGATGGCGGCACCTCTCGATTCCCGGAGAGGAGGCCATCCCCAAGCTCCCCTATTTGATCTTCATGCCGGGCTTGGCCCCCTCATCCAGAGAGAGGATGAAGAGATCCTGGCCTCCAGGCCCCGCAGCCAGCACCATGCCTTCCGACAAACCAAATTTCATCTTGCGCGGCTTGAGATTGACCACCGCCACCGTCAGGCGACCTACCAATGCCCCGGGATCGGCATAAGCGCCCCGAATGCCCGCAAACACCTGCCGCTCTCCCAACTCTCCCAGATCGAGCTTCAACTGTAAGAGTTTATCGGCCCCCTTCACCTGCTCAGCTGCCGCAATCCGGGCCACCCGGAGATCCACCTTCATAAAATCATCGATACCGATTTCAGGGCTGACAGCGTCCTGACTGGATTTTTTTTCGGGGGCTTTCGTCGGCTGGCCCTCATCCCGGGAAGCATCCACCAGGGACTGAACCTTTTTCGGCTCTACCCGCACCATCAGATGCTTGAATTTTTTGATGGTGTGGCCAACCAGGGGTTCCCGGCGGGACTCCCAGGTAAACGGGGGAAGATTCAGGAAAGCCTCACAACGCTCTGCCGTCACCGGCAGGACCGGTTTAAGGTAAACCATCAGCACCCGAAACAGATTGAGGGCGACAGAGCAGCTGTTTTGCAGCTCTTGGGCTTTTTCCGGATCTTTGGCCAACACCCAGGGGGCATTTTCCTCAACAAAGCGGTTGGCCTCATCCGCCAAAGCCATAATGGCCCGCATTCCCTTGCTAAACTCCCGTTTTTCATAAAGATCTGCGATCTCCTCGCCAGCTGCCACAAAACGCCCATGGAGGCCGTTATCGGCGGGGTAGGGGGCTGACAGCTCGCCATTAAACCGTTTATGGATGAATCCAGCGGTGCGGGAGGCCAGATTGACCACCTTCCCCACCAGGTCGCTGTTGATCCGGAGGGCAAAATCCTCCAGATTGAGATCGATGTCGTCCACCCGGCTGGTGAGCTTGGTGGCATAGTAATACCGCAGATATTCCGGATCCAAAAATTCCAGATATTTCCGGGCGTTGATGAAGGTTCCCCGGGATTTGGACATCTTTTGCCCATCCACGGTCAAAAAGCCGTGGGCATAGACCGCATTGGGGGTGCGAAAGCCCGCTCCCTTGAGCATGGCAGGCCAGAAAAGGGTATGAAAATAAACGATATCCTTGCCGATAAAGTGATACACTTCGGCCAAGTCGTCCCGCCGCCAATAGTCGTCAAAGTTGCGTTCGTGGCGTTTGCAATAGTCCCAGGTAGAGGCCATATAGCCCACAGGGGCATCGAGCCAGACATAAAAAAACTTGCCCGGGGCATCGGGAATTTCAAAGCCGAAGTAGGGACCATCCCGGGAAATATCCCAATTTTTCAAGCCCTCTCCAAACCATTCATCCAGCTTGTTGGCCATCTCCTCCTGAACCGCCCCGGAGCGGGTCCACTCTTTAAGGAAATCTTCAAAGTCCCCCAGCTTGAAAAAATAGTGTTCCGACTCCTTTTCCACCGGATTTGAGCCACACAGAGCACAACCGGCTTCCTTGAGATCGAGAGGGGAGTAGGTGGCACTGCACACCTCACAGGCATCCCCATATTGATCCAAGGCCCCACAGGAAGGGCAGGTGCCCCGGATAAAGCGGTCGGGAAGGAACATTTCATCTTTGGGACAGTAGGCCTGACGCACCGTATCCCGGTGTATATGGCCAGCCTCCCGATTTTTCAGATAAATTTCCTCTGAAAGCTGCCGATTTTCCTCAGAATTGGTACTGTAATAGTTGTCGAAGGCGATGTGAAAGCCATCAAAATCAGCCATGTGCTCCTTCTGCATTCTTTCCACCAACGCCTCGGGCGTGATCCCTTCCTTACGAGCGCGGATCATCACCGGCGTGCCATGGGTATCATCGGCGCAGACATAAAGGCAGTCATGCTCCCGAAGTTTCTGGTAACGGACCCAGATATCGGTCTGGATATATTCCACCAGATGGCCCAGGTGGATGTGGCCGTTGGCGTACGGCAGGGCGCTGGTAACCAAAATGCGACGCATGGCAGGATCTCGATTTTGATGTCAGGAGAAATGGAAAACATGGATCCTGGGATTCTAGGCCCGTGAACACAAAGCGGCAAGAGGTGGGCTGAAAGAGGGGCGTTCACCACAGACAGAGGGGCGTTCACCACAGACAGGTGTGCTGGAATCCCACAAAAAAAGAGCCTGGGATCAAAAACCGGAAATTTCCATCATTCAACCACCAAAATCAGCAAATTTCAGGTGTTCATTGGTAACCAATTGATTGCAAAGAACAATCCGCATGCACACTAAATTTAACATAATATATCTTATGCGACATTTACCTTTAATTGCTCCAAATCGGGATATTTTGGCGATAACCGGGTCTCTTAGGATAAACAGAGAATTGAGCCTGCCGTCAGTTCGGTGTAACATAGCGCTTTGAGGTGTAACCGAGCGCTATGATGATTGCTTGATGAGATTGTTTGGCAACGGAATACGGACAAAGAAGGAAACGGCGTCATGAAGGAAATCAGGCCATGATGGCTACCAGTCAGCCGGATCCCGCCAATGGCGATTTTCTTTCACGCCTGGAAAGCCTGACACGGATCACTCGAAATCTCTCATCCGAGCATCAGCTGGAAAGCTTGGTCAAAACGATTCTCCACGGTGTCCAATCCCTGGTCAATGCCGACGCCGGGGCTGTTTTTATCCTCGCCGAGGGCCAAAAACTCCAATTCAAATATCAGCGGATCACTTCTCTGGGCATTGAGATCGATGATCAATCCCAGGAAGCCGTCAACTTTCCAGATCGCTCCCTGGCTGAAAAAGACGGCGGACCCAACCTGGCGGATGTACCCACCGCCGTGGTGGTGGAAAACCGCACGGTCAACCTGGCGGATATCCACGAGAAGAGCGCATTCGACTTTTCCCAACTACTCCAATTTGAACAAAAACGGGGCTACCGCTCCAAATCCCTGCTGGCCGTGCCCCTGCGCAACCAACAGGACGACATTCTCGGGGTGCTGCAACTGACCAATGCCCTGGATCCTGTGAGTGGGGAAATAAGAGAATTTTCTGCGATTGATCAAGCGTTTGTCGAGTCCATGGCCTCCCAGGCGGCCATCATGCAGACCAACAACAAGCTCATTGAACAGCTGACAGCCATCGGCATTGCCCTCTCCTCGGAGAAAAATACCAACCGCCTGCTTGAGACCATTCTTTTGGCCCTCAAGGAGCTGACCAACGCCGATGCCGGCACCCTCTACAGCGCGACAAAAAATCAAACCCTCAAGTTTGAAATCATCCGTACCGACTCCCTCAACATCGCCATGGGAGGAACCACCGGCGTTCCGATCCATTTTCCAGAGCTGCCCCTCTATCGCAACGGAGAACCCAACCTCCAGATGGTAGCGGCCTTTGCCGCCCTTAAAGAAAAAACAGTTAATATACCGGATGCTTACGAGGCCCAAGGATTTGATTTTACCGGTACCCGCGCCTTTGACCGAAAGACGGGCTACCGCTCCACCTCGTTTTTGACTGTCCCCCTGAAAAATCATGAAAATGAAATTATCGGGGTGCTACAGCTGATCAACTCCAAGGATCGCGTGACCAACGCCATCCGCCCATTTTCCCTGGAAGATCAAAGACTGGCAGAGTCCCTGGCCTCCCAGGCAGCCATTGCGTTTACCAACCAACGGCTCATCGAAAACCTCAAACAGCTCTTCGAAGCCTTCATCCAATCCATCGCCTCGGCCATCGACGATAAATCCGCCTACACCGGTGGCCATTGTCATCGGGTGCCGGTGCTCTCGGAAATGCTCATCGAAGCCGCCATCAATACCGATCACGGCCCATTGGAAAAATTTGAACTCAGCGAAGACGAAATGTACGAGCTGAAAATCGCCTCCTGGTTGCACGACTGCGGCAAGGTGGTCACCCCAACGGAAGTGGTGGATAAGGGCACCAAGCTCGAAACCATCTTCGACCGGGTCAACATGGTGGATACCCGCTTCGAAGTGTTGATTCGTGACGCTGAAATCGCCTTCATGAAGGATAAACTGGCGGCGGTGGAAGAAGGCCGTACCGGGGATATTCCAGCCCTGGAGGAACAATTCAAGGCGGCGGTCGCCCAACTGCGAGAAGAGCGGGAGTTCATTCGGGAGAGCAATATTGGCGGGGAGTTCATGTCCCAGGATCGCCAGGAACGGGTTAAAACCATTGCCCAACGCCGGTGGATCAATCCCGAAGGCGAGGACGTTGCGTTTCTTTCCGAAAATGAGGTCTACAACCTCAATATCGCCAAAGGAACCATCACCAAGGAAGAGCGGGATATCATCAACCATCACGTCACCGCCTCCATCAAAATGCTCCAGGCCCTGCCCTTCCCGAGAAACCTGAGAAACGTCACTGAAATAGCCGGCGCTCACCACGAAACCATGATCGGCAGCGGCTATCCCAAGGGACTCAAAAGAGAGGATATGTCCGTTCAGGCCCGGGCGCTGGCCATCGCCGACGTCTTCGAAGCCCTCACCGCCCGGGATCGTCCCTATAAAAAAGGCAAAACCCTCTCCCAATCCCTGCGAATTCTCGGCTTCATGAAAAAAGACCAACACATCGATCCCGACCTCTTCCAGGTCTTTATCGACGAAAAGGTCTATCTCCGCTATGCCGAGGAATATCTCTCTCCGGAGCAGATCGACGAGGTCATTCCCGAAAAAATTCCGGGCTACACGCCATAGAAAACAGCCTGCTTATTTTTAAAAAAGCATCATAAAACAGCAAGTTAAGAAACAATATCGCAAACACTCCTTCAACAGAGAGTGTCTAAGCGGCTTGGTCATCCAAAAAATGTCCGATGACCTGGGCTGGGAATTTTCACTTTCACCCACCCCTCTCCCATCAAATAGTCATACACTCCCCACCTCCCCCACCAGAATACAAAAACCGGAGCCCCCTCCCCTTCCCCACTATTGGAAACACAAACGGTCGACATCACCAGCTCAAAAAAAGACCCCATGGCAAATTTTTTGGGCCATGGGGTCTTTGATCGAGATAACAAAGGGGGACTCCAAACTAATCGGTCGCCACCCGGAAAAGCTGCTCCAAATCGAGCTGCCCTTTAAGCACTTTGGCCACACCATCCTGGATCAGGGTACGCATTCCCCCCTTGATCCCCTCTTCCCTGAGTTCCGCAGCCTTGGCTGAAGAGGCAATCATCCGTTTCAGTTCGTCTGTCACCACCAGCAGTTCGTGGATGCCGGTCCGCCCCTTATAGCCCGTCTTGTTGCATTTACCACAACCGTTGGGGGCAAAAATGACGGCGCTCTCTCTGGTTACTTCCAGCTCTGGAAAATATTCCTCTCCGTAAAACCCTACCAAACGTTTCCACTCAGTATCGGAGGGTTTTACCCGCTGTTTGCAATCCTTGCACAGGGTGCGCACCAGACGCTGGGCCAGCACCCCCAAAACTGCATCAGAAAAGTTCAAGGGATCGAGTCCCAGATCCAACAAACGGGTGATGGTCTCGGGGGCAGAGTTGGTATGCAGGGTGGAGAAAACCAAGTGACCGGTGAGGGAAGCTTCGATACCGCTGTGGGCGGTCTCCTCATCACGCATCTCACCGATCAGGATCACGTCCGGATCAGCCCGGAGAAAGGCCCTGAGAGCGGTCGCGAAGGTGAGGCCGATTTTGGGCTCCATCTGCATCTGACAGAGCCCCGGTTGGGTGATTTCCACCGGATCCTCAGCGGTCCAGATTTTCCGATCCGGGGTGTTGATCTCTCCCAGTACCGCGTGAAGGGTGGTCGTCTTACCGGAACCGGTGGGCCCCACCACCAGAAAGATACCGTAGGGGATGCTGATGAGGCGTTTGGTTTCTCTGTAGTTGTAGTCAGAGAGGTTAAGCTTGTCGAACGGCAGCGCTCCCCCGGCGGCCAGCACACGCATCACCGCCCCTTCGCCATGAACTGTCGGCAGGGTCGCAACGCGCAGTTCCAGGGGTTTGCCCTGCACCTTCACCACGATCTTGCCATCCTGGGGTTTTCGGCGTTCGGCGATATCCAGCCGGGACATGATCTTGATACGAGACATCACCGCCCGGATGTGGGTGGAGGGGATCTCCAGGGCATGGCGGCACATGCCGTCGATGCGCAGCCGCACCTTGGAGGGCATCCGCCCCTTGGCCGGTTCGATGTGGATATCTGAAGCGCCCGCCCGTTGGGCATCGATAATCAGTCGATTGACCAGCTGAATGATGGTGCTTTCATTTTCGTTGATTTCAGCGGTCTCATCCCCTTCGTCGATCTGCTGCCCTTCCTCAACATCCTCATCTTCCAACTTGCCAGCCAGGCCATGGAGAAATGAGGAGACCGACCCCCCCCCGAGATATTGCAGGATGTCCTCTTCGAAACCGATGCGGAAGATATATTTTTTGGCTGGCAGTGCCCGCTGAATCTCCATCTGCCGGGTCATGTCGCTGGGGTCATCAATCAGAATGACAAGCTCGTTTTCGTCTCCGGCCACCGGCACCCAACGCTGGCGTCTGAGATAGGAAAGGTTGAGCTTTTTCATGAGCTTTTTCGGCGGCATCACCTCCGGGTCATAGCGCATGAAAGGGACTTGGTGATAACTCTCCAGGGAGGCGGCGATCATCTCCGGTGGAATTTTCATCTCCGAGACCAGAAGGTAGGTCATGGTGACCCCTTCTTTTTTGGTCCTTTTGGAAAAGGAATCAATCTTTTCCTGGGTGACTTTGCCTTTTTTGATCAAATATTCATACGGGCTGTTGGTGCCTTCAAACTCTTCGTGAAACTTTTCACCGATCAGCTTGGCCAGCAGCTGGGCTCTTTTGAGGTCTTCATCGGTAAAATCACCACCACCGACCTTGTTGATGACCTGGATCACCCCCAGGAGCGGCGCCCCCACCTTGATGGGAACCGCCATCATCGCCTTACTGGTAAAGCCGGAACGCTTGTCGAAACTTTTATCGAATTTGAGCGACTTGTGGATATCGGTCAACAATTTGGGTTCGTTGACGTCGGAAATCCGGATCGGTTTTTGGCTCAAGGCCACATAACCGGCGATGGAGGAAGGGCTCAATGGAAGCTTGATCTCCAAAAGCTCACCGCCGCTTTTATATTTGGCGATGATTTCCTGACCGTCCCGACCATTTTGATAGACCGTCAAACGCACCGCCTGGAGAAACTTGAGCATGTTGTCCTCGACCTCAGGAAGCAGCTCAGTAAAGGCAATCGCCTCTTTGATACGGGCCTCAATGCGCTCGAAAAGCGCCTTGAGGGGGCCGCTCAGGCCGTGGGTGGGGGACGGTGGGGGTTGACCGGGTGCATTTTGATTGGCCGGTTGGCCTTTGGCTGGTGCGGTCTGGCTTGCCATATTTCCCCCTTTACTGCTTATTAAATCAATCGTGGTTTTTTTCGAGAACGACGAAAGCCAACGCAAAGCCGCTGTCGTCACTTAAGCTGACATGGGTGGTTACGCCCCCCAATGCCTCAATCCTGCGCCCCGCTTCCCCGGTAATGTTGAGCCTGGGTTGACCGAGGGAGTTGTTTTCAACCTCTACATCCAAAAACCAGATCCCCTCCCGCATCCCCTGGCCCAACGCCTTAACCAGAGCTTCCTTGGCGGCAAACCGTTTGGCATAACAGGAAAAACGGTCCCCACGCTCGTTGCAACAGGCCTGCTCGGCGGGGGTAAAGATGCGACGTGCGAAGCGCTCGCCAAATCGGCCAAAGGCTTTTTCCAGACGCTCTACCCGCACCAGGTCGGAGCCGATACCAACGATCATCCCGAAGTTCCAACAGCGGCTTCCCGCATAAGACGTTTCATCTCCCGCACGGCTTCTTCCATACCGGAAAGGAGTGCCCGGGCGATGATGGCGTGACCGATGTTAAGCTCCACCAAGCCTGGGATGGCCGCGACCTCCTGAACATTAAAATAGTTGAGCCCGTGGCCGGCATTGACCTCAAGCCCCAAGGTTTGCCCCAGAGCGGCAGCCTCTTGTAATTTTTTCAGCTCATGGTCTCGCTCTGCAAGGGTTTTGGCATCGGCATAGGCACCGGTATGGAGTTCGATGACCGGAGCCCCTACTGCCACGACCGCTTCCAGCTGGGCAGGCTCCGGATCAATGAAGAAGGAAACCCGAATATCGGCCTCCTTCAGCCGGCCCACCACCTCCAACATTCTGCCCTGATGGCCAGCAACATCCAACCCTCCCTCAGTCGTCAGCTCCTGGCGTTTTTCCGGCACCAGGCAACAATCAGCCGGTTTCCAGCCCTGGGCGAGTTTGATCATTTCATCAGTGGTGGCCATCTCCAGATTGATTTTGGTCTGGGTGGTATCCATCAGGATGGTGACATCCCGCTCCTGGATGTGACGCCGGTCTTCCCGTAGATGAACGGTGATCCCATCCGCTCCGCCCCGTTCGGCGGCTTCGGCTGCGGCTACCGGATCGGGAAACCGTCCTCCCCGGGCCTGGCGAACCGTTGCCACATGGTCGACGTTGACACCCAATTTGATCATGGCCCCTATGAACTCCCTGCTTCAAGTGAATTGAATCCAAAGTTGAATGCTGTCGACCCAAACATTTTCAGCCTGCCTACCCTCCGGCGCCAACTCCAGCCTGCTCCCCCGATACTTGCTGCCAAAGAAACCACCCTCCACCCATCACTCATCGCTCTCCAAGGAATCATACACCTCTGAGCCGAATTCTCCCTCTTCGGGCATGGTGAGCAGATCGCCGTAAAAGGTCAGAATATCCCGAAGCGCTCCCGGAGCCAGGCTTGAGACCGGATTGACCTGCACCTGGGGATCCTTCATGGAGCCGGTCACGTTAAACTGGGTCTCCAGGATGGTCTGCCGGTTGCCGCCAACCAGTAGACCTACCAGGGGCAGCTTGGTCAAGATGTCATCCAGCGTTTGCAGAGGCCGGATACCCATCAATAAATCCAAACGATCCTTGGCCAGGTCCACTGTACCGGAAAGGACAATCTTCATGGAAGGCCCCACCAGCTCCACCGACTCCCCCTGCCACACCGAATCCCTCAGGTCAAAGTCGCCCACCAGGGAATTGAAATAGAGCCCCTCCCCGATCAGATCGGGCCGATCCCCCACCATGAGATCCGGCAGTCCCCGAAGTGAAAAAAGACCGAACAGCTGGGAAATACCCTGAAGAGACTGGATCGCCCCCTTTTCGACCCGGAATCGCCCCACTCCGGTCAAATGATTTTTCAGCACATTCCCTCTGGGCACGCTCCCTTCCAGATCCAGGGAGAGAGAACCCTCACCACCCAGCATGCCTTCAGCCCCAAAAAAACCGCGCAACAGCTGGCCGGTATCCCCACTCTCGATATTCAAGTGTGCTCCATAGGGGCCAAATCCGGGTTGATCAAGCCAAAAAAATTCCCCATCCAACTGTAGCTCTTTGGGGTTGGCCTCCTGCTCCGACGGCTCTTTCCCGTCCTCTCCATCCTCTTGGCTGTCGGTGGTGTCATGGCCGGCCCCATCCCCGGCCCCGCCATCTTTTCCACCCCCCTCCTCCCCCTGGATCATTTTTAAAAAATCGATCCGCACCGAGCGCTCTTCCAGCGTGATGCCCGTATCCAGCTGCCGGGCGAGGAGGGCATTTTTCAAAGTCACCCGATCTGCCTTGAGATGGAGATCCACACTGGGCCAGGGGGTTGACTTAAACACCTTTTCATCCATGCTTTTTTCAGCCCAAATGGCCGGAAAATCGAGTTGTGTCAGGTCTCCCAAAATCCGCCAACGCCCTGCCCCACCCCCGTTATTTTCCTCTCCCCCATCTGAGGAGCGGCTGATATAAAATTTGCCCTGATTTTGCTCCAGATCGAAATGATCCAGATTGAGATGGCCGTTAAAGTCGGAAAAATTAAATTTTCCCCTGCCGTTAAAATCAAGATTGCCCAAATCGGCCCCAATACGATCAAAATGGAGTCGCCCCTTTTGATCCAACACCCCCCGAGCAGTCACCATGCCGGGGCTTCCTGAAGGTTTGGACCACCCCAAACGCCCCTGGATACCAAGGCCTCTGGCATTCAAAGTCAATTCAGTATCGAATTCAGGCTGGTTGGATCTTTTCTGAATTTTGAGCTTCAACGGGGTCTGTCCGGTGACCCTCCCATCCGGCCCCAAAAAGGGGGCGGCCAGCCAGTTGGAGAGACGCTTTTGGGGCAGGCTGCTGTTGAAGGCCATCTCCAGCGTGATGCCCTGGGGACGCCGATAGCCCGAGGCGCTGATTTCTCCGGTGACCGGAAGCTGGTCGAAGCGGGCCTGATCCACCAACAATAAAAACCGATCCGGGTCCACCTCGAAGCGGCCTTTGACATCGGTGACCGGAGATTCCAGAAAGGGAAGTTTGACCCAACCCTTTTTGATCCGGGAAGCGACGCCCTCATAACGGCTTTTTTTGATATTATTCAGCGGCAGGGAAATATCGAGCTTGAGATCTCCCTGCCCCTGTACCTGGGAGCCTGCCATCCCCACCGCCCGATCCCACTTGAGCACCGGATTGGCCACCACATCCTGCCACAGAGCTGCCAAGTCGGCTTTGTCGGCCAGGGAGCGTATTTCCACCACCGGATTGTGGACCATGTCTGAGATACCCACCCGGCCCCGTACGGTGGTGGAGCCCAAAAGCTGGCCCCGATCAACCTCCGCATGCATGGAGAGACGATCAAAAACCACACGGCCCGCCACCTTTTTTATCAGGGGCAGCCCCTTGAAATAGCGCACTCCCAAGCCGACCACATCTCCCTCAATGCGAAAAATATTTTCCTCATCACCTGGAGCCAGGGGGGGAGGAAACGGCACCTTTCGAATGGGTCCTTTGATACGGGCCGTCGCCTGGGTCACCCGGCCCCCGATCAGGGAGTTGTCGAGCCAGCTGACCAGGGAATCGCGCATGATGGCGGCGGGAAAATAGAAACGGGCTTTGGCGGTTGGCACTCCAAAGGCCCGTGCGGTCAAATCCATGGTAGCCCCAGGCTGGCCCAGGCCGTTGAGCTGCAACGACCCTTCCCCCTTGCCATGGGTGCTGGCCAAATCAAATCGGGCCACATCCAGATTCCAGCTTCCCCCCTTCTCTTCCCCCAGAGAGCCGTTGGCGGTGACCCGGGTGACCGGCATGGGCCAGCGGAACAGTTTGGGCCACTTTAAAAATCCCGGTCCGGTCCACAATCGCCACTGGCTGGACAGGGATTTTCCTGCCCCCCACTGGCTGGAGATGGACAACGCCAGGGGCACTTCCAGACCATCCAGGGGATGCATCCCATCGATATAGGGGCGAAACGGCTCCATCCTGAGATCCTTGGTCTGGATATCCAGCCCCCAATCCCCTATTGGTGATCGATCACCCACCCCGGAAAAATGGGCGCGGTGGCTGCTTTCAGCCCACATTTCACCATTAAACTTAAATCGGGCAGCCCCATCGGCGGTTAAAAATACCGACAGGTCGAGCTGTTCCACCCCCCCGCGAAAGGGGCGGTTTTCAACCAATTGCCGGGTATCTTCCAAATGCACTTTGGAATTTCGAAATATCAGGTGGGATATGGGCAGCTCCGCCCGCCCCCGCCAGGCATCCCTGTTGGCTTGATTCCCCAAATTCTCCCCTGCCAGCGGTATCTCCCCCAGATAAAAACGGTTGTCTTGCCGCCGGGTAAGATGAATGGCAGCCTCTTCCAGTACCAGCCCTAAAAATTGCCAGCCCCGAGTCCAATCAAGAGGTGAAAAGCGCAGCAGAAGAGCCCGGGAGTGCAGAATCGGCTCGGCCATGCCGGGGGCTCTCAGGGTCAATTCATCCCCGGAGATAGACAGAGAGAGCCCTGCCTGAATCGAAACCCCTTTCAGGGAGATGTCGAGCCCTGTCTCCCGGGAGATATGGCGGGCCAGTTCAGGGGCCAGATGGTTGATGTCGGGGGGACGCCAGACCAGCCAGCCATAGAGCACCATCAATACCCCGGCAACCCCGATCAATGTGCGCAGGCCAAAACGCACCACGCCCCAAACGAAACGCACAGTCATTCGACCGGGTGAACGGGGTGGTTTGGGGGGTGGTTTGGGAGTGGTTTCGGGCATGACCTTGTTGGAAACGGGCGAAAAATGATTTTATTGTAGGGTAAAGTCGACATAAAATTCATGGGTTGGATTTGATTTTCAGCAAAACCCACCCATTTTTCTCCGTGGCCCCTGGTGACGGGGATGGAAGGATTATTTTGGATACGCCACTCGCTTCAGCTCTCGAAGGGTTTGACCTGACCCCGGAAAACAAAGCTCAAATAACTGATATTGCAGAAAAAACAGTTAGCCCACAAACAGTTGCCCAAGGATTGACAGGCTTCCGGGATAGCCATGGCGACCACCCGGAAAAGCTAGCCATCCTCACCCGGGCGCTAAAAGATCCCCTCTGGCAGCAACGACTGATCACCGCCTTTGGCAACAGCGGCTATCTGACCCGAACCATCCTGCGTTGGCCGGAATTTCTCGCCGAACATTTGGATGCCCCCTCCCCCCTCAGCCCTGAAGCCTTGAAGCGGCGCATTATCACAGATCTGGATGAAAACGGCCCCTCCCGGCAAAAAGCCGCCCAGCTGTTGCGTCACCATAAACATCGACAATTCATGCGCATCGGCCTCATGGATCTCACCAATGAAGCCACCCTCATGGAGACCACCGGTGCCCTCTCCGCCCTGGCAGATGCCACCCTGGAAGGAGCCTTGCACTGGTTGACCAAATTATATGTCAGCCGCTTTGGCCATCCGGTAGCGGACAAAACGAGCGAAGTGGACAGGAATCCTGAAGCGGGCGATTCCCCCACGGCGGACTCCCCGGCTCCCGCTCAAAAAGCCCAATTCGTCATTCTCGGCATGGGCAAGCTGGGAGGGGGAGAACTCAATTTTTCTTCCGATGTGGATCTCATCTTTCTCTATGATCTGGATGAAGCCCATACCGACGGCCCCCGCCCGATATCCATCAAGGAATTTTATACCAGACTCGGGCGGGATTTGATGAAATTGATGAGCGAGCCCACCGCAGACGGCATGGTGTTCCGGGTGGATTTGCGGCTACGCCCCGAAGGCGAAAGCGGCGATCTCTGCCTCTCCAGCCGCTCAGCGGAAACCTATTATGAATCCTGGGGCCAAACCTGGGAGCGGGCGGCCATGATCAAAGCCCGTCCCGTGGCCGGAAATCTACAAATGGGGGAGACCTTTCTCAAGCGTATCCGCCCCTTTGTCTATCGCCGTTATCTGGACTTTGCCGCTCTGGATGCCATCCGGGAGATGAAGCGTAAGATCGACCGTCACATCACCCAGGCTGAGGATTATCACACCAATATCAAGCTCGGCTATGGGGGCATTCGGGAGATCGAATTTTTCGTACAATCCCTACAGCTGATTCATGGCGGCCGCAAGCCGCAACTGCGTATTCGGGGCACTCTGGCCCTCCTCGACCTGCTGGCCGAGATGGCCCTCATCACGCCGGAAGCCGCCCGGGATCTCAATCAAGCCTACCATTTTTTACGCACGGTGGAGCATCGCCTACAGATTGTCCAGGAGCAGCAGGTCCACTCCCTGCCGGAAGAAAAGGGGGAATTTTTGGCCCTGGCCAAGCGAATGGGATTTTCATCCAGCGATCCCTTTCGGGAAAAGCTCGACAAGATCCGGAGTTCAGTGCAGCACTATTATGGCAACCTTTTTTTCGAGAGCGAACGCAGCCACCGGGAGCGCATCGATCCACTGGTCGAAGCTTTGCTGGAGTGCGACCCCAAGGAAGAGGCCTGCCTGGCACCTCTGAAAATCGCTGGATTTACCCATCCCGAGCAGGCCCGGGGGTTGTTGACCACCCTTCAGGAGGGCCCCCCCCGCATCGCCATCACTGAAACCGCCCGACGCTGGTATACCCGTCTGGCACCAACCCTGCTTCAGGAGATTATTCAGGCCCCGGATCAGGATATGGCCCTGCAAAATGCCCAGGAATTTTTACACAGCCTGGGCTATCGCACGAGCTATCTGGCGCTGCTGGTGGAAAACCCCCTGGTGTTGAACTTTTTGGTGCGCCTCTTTGGCAGCTCCAACCTGCTCTCCCGCTTTCTCAACACCCATCCGGAACTGATCGATAGCTTGACCACCCGGGATTTTTTGGAGCGCTACCGGGGGCGCGCCGAGCTTTCCCGATCTTTGGCGCATCTGGCTGCCGAGTGCGACAATCCGGAGCGGCGTATGGAGGTGATCCGGGAGTTTAAAAATACCGAGCTGCTGCGCCTGGGCATCCGGGATCTTTCGGGGACAGCCGACCCCGCCGAAGTGATGGCCGGTCTCTCCACCCTGGCCGATGTGATTCTCACCCAGATCATGGCCGACGCCATGGAAGAGATGGAAACCCATCACGGCGTTCCCCGATTTACAGATAGCGATGGCCACCGCCACCGAGCCCAGTTTGCCATCCTCGCCATGGGTAAGCTGGGGGGGCGGGAACTCAACTATGCCTCGGACCTGGATCTGATTTTTATCCATGGCAGCGATGGCGACGACGCTTTTACCGATGGTGAGCGTAGCGTTCCCAACAGCCAATTTTTCAATCGTCTGGGGCAAAAAATCGTCACCAGCATCACCACCATGACCTTCGGCGGCAAGCTCTATGAGCTGGACATGCGCCTGCGCCCTTCCGGCAACTCCGGCCCTCTGGTCACCTCTCTGACCTCCTTTCGAAAATATCAACACAACGATGCCTGGCTATGGGAACATCAGGCCCTGACCCGCGCCCGAGTGGTGGTAGGAGACCAGGAGCTGAGCCGGTTGATAAAAGAGGAGATCCAGACGGTTCTGACCAAACCCCGCAACCCGGAGGAGGTACAAAAGGAAGTCGATACCATGCGCCAGCGGATGTATGGGGAAAAAAAACCTCCGGCGGGAGAGGTGGATATCAAACAGACCCGGGGGGGAATCGTCGATATCGAATTTTTGGTGCAATATCTCATTCTTGCCCATGCTGCCAACCATCCGGAAATCGCCCAGCGCAACGCCACCAATGCCCTATTGAGCCTCCATCGGGCCGGTTTTCTCGATTTTAACCAGTATGCCACCCTGGATGGCTGTTACAGTTTTCTCCGCCTGGTGGAAAACCGCCTGCGACTGCTCCACGACCGCTCGGAAAACCGCATCGGCCCCGACCCCCAGTCCAGAAAACGCCTCGGTCGTCTTTGCGGGCTACAAGCTGATGAGGATATCGTCGCGGTGCTGGAAGAGCATTTTAAGCCGGTCCGAAAAATATATGACGCTCTACTGGGCTCTACTGACCCAACACATTGATCGGGGGATGGTTTATGAATCTGGATAGTTTTTTCCAGGGAGATCCCGACCAGATGGAACGGGAACGGAAGAAGGCCCGGGAGATGAAACGCTCCCCCTGGTGGAAAAACCGCATCGGCAACGGTGTCTGTACCTACTGCACAGAACGTTTTCACCCCAAGGAATTGACCCTGGATCACGTTGTGCCCCTGGTCAAAGGAGGACGGACCAGCAAAAGCAATTGCGTGCCCGCCTGCCATCAGTGCAATCAGGACAAACGCCACATGGCAGCTGGAGAGTGGAAGGCGCTACTGGAAAAACGGGGATTGTTGGAGTGACCGGTCCAGTGGCTGTGATCGGTTGAACCGGTGGCACGTTTTCACCCAGGAGGCCCTCAAGCCCAGCGATTGACTCGACGTTCCCGGGGTCTTTTGGATTTTTCGAAGGTATCTTTGGGTCGGGAGCGTCTGCTGGTGGCAGAGTGTCTCTTGGGTTTGGCTTCAAATTTCAAGCAGGGGGCACCCGAGGCCTTCATCACTTCCATAGAGGGCATCTGACGGGTTTTAAAACCCATCGCCTTGCACCCTCTGGGAAATTTGGAATCCCAGGTGACGTGGAAATGCTTGCACTTGCGGCAATCCACCCCACCTGTCGGGTGGTCTTTCGGGGTGTCGGCCATGGGCCTGAATGATTCCTGATCGACAGTTGGGCCTGCCTGCTCGGCATGCCCGGATGATCCCCTGGTTGAATCAATCCCCTCTCCAGTCAATTAAATCGACAGGAGGAGGAATCCATTCACCGGTCACATCCAATTATGGCATACCTTGCAGGCACACCCAACCGTCCAATCCGGTTCAAGCTAAAATCCGGCACAGGATGGACTGAAAACCGGCCCAGGCCGAAGGGTCGCTCCCCAAACCAAGGGGATATTCCTCCCAGGCTGAGCCGGATTTTCCGCTTCTTTCAAAAAGCCAACCTCTGCCACTGCCTCAAACGACAATATCCACCGACTGCTGGCGAGTCGCCTGAGCGGTGATATCGGCCTGACCCTGACCCGCCCGGGGGGGTGGGGGTGGAGCACTTGAGGAGATCCGATTGACCACCGCTGGCTGTTCCCGATTTCCGGATACCGATTCATTTTCCGGGGGGGGGGCCAGGGGCATAC
>JADFZT010000068.1 GCA_015232395.1 Magnetococcales bacterium
GAAAAAAATCTGCGAAAATAGAAATTCGCGGCAATGGGTGCCCTTTTCCCATAGACAAGGTCGGCTAAAGGGTGACGGCAAAAGAGCAACGGCATATGTCCAATTCTTGATTAGACATTGCTATATCAAACCTTCCCTTCAGATCAGAATGAAGCCGATCCGGGTTCAACTGAAACATGATCGAGAAAGTAGGTTGCAATTGGGCTGGGTGGCTTGACACTATACCCGGCAACAATCCGTACTGAGTTCCTTCAGTCATCCCCCAGAATCGCCCACTGATACCATGACCCAACAAAAGCTTGCCATCTCCCAAATCGCAAAAAATCGTCATGGAGCACCTCCAGAAAGGGGAACTCTCCCAGGCTGAGACGCTCCTCAATCAAATTCTGGCAGTCAAGCCCGACCACCCCAACACCATTCATCTTTTGGGAGTCGTGGCGCATCAGAGAGGGGAAAACACCACAGCTATCGAAAAAATTTCCAAAGCGATTGAGCTTAATGGAAAGAAAGCCCCTTTCCATCTCAATCTGGGACTCAGCTATCAGGAGACTGGACGCTTTAAAAAAGCAGCCGAGGCGTTTCAAAAGAGCATTGATCTCGACCCTGAAGAGGGAGATGGCTATTACCTCCTGGGATCTACTCTCAAGCAACTGAAACACAGCGATTTGGCAGCGAAGGCCCTGATTGCGGCGATCAAGCACAAACCCGATCACTATCAGGCCTATAATGAGCTGGGAACCATCCTCAACAAACGAAAACAGCATGATCAAGCGATCACCGCCTACAAAAGTGCGCTGGAGATCAAGCCGGATTTTCCTGAAGCCTTGAGCAATATGGGCAACGCCCTTTCCAACATTCAGCTATGGAAAGAGGCCACTGTTTTTTTTCAAAAATCCATTGAAATCGATCCCAACTTTGTCTATGCCCACTACAATCTGGGGCTGGCCTTTGAAGCCTTGGGCCAAAAGGATGAAGCTGCAGCCGCCTTTCAAAATGCCGTCCGCATCAATCCGGATTTTGCCGATGGTTTTTTCAGTTTGGGCAATCTGCTGCAAAATGGGGGAAAACTCAAACTGGCTGCTGCCAGCTACCTAAAAGCGGTCAAGGCTGATCCCAAGCATTTCAAGGCCTTCAATAATCTGGCGCTGGCTGATAAAACGCTGGGTATGACCGAAGAAGCTCTCGGAGCCTGCCGCCAAGCCCTACGCATCAGGCCTAAATTTTTTCAGGCCTACAACAATCTCGGATCTATTTTTATGGATGTGGGGCGGCTCCAGGAGGCTTTATCAGCCTGTCGAAACTCCCTGTCGATCAATCCGGACTATGCCGATGCCCACTTTAACATCGGCGGCATCCAGAGAAAGATGGGGGATACCAAAAAGGCCCTCATCAGCTTCCAAAAAACCCTGGATCCCGACCATCCCCAGGCTGCACATATCATCAACTCCCTGGAAGGACGCACTACCCCCACGGCTCCCAGGCCCTATGTACAGCGCCTGTTTGATGGCTACGCCAAAAAATTTGACTCACATCTCGTCAAACAGCTCGAATACGATATCCCAGCCCGCCTGCGGCAGCAGTTTGATCGGGCAGCTGGGGACCAAACAGCCCTTCAAAATGCCGTGGATCTGGGGTGTGGCACCGGACTTGTGGGGGCCGAATTCAGAAACATCGTTACCTTTATCGCCGGCATTGATCTGGCCCCGAAAATGTTGGCCCAGGCCCACAATAAAAAGCTCTATGACGCACTTGTGGAAGATAATCTAGTGGAAGGGATGGCTGGCCTTGAGCGTAAATTTGACCTCTTTCTCTCAGCTGACGTCTTTATTTATGTGGGACAGCTGGAGCCGGTATTCCAGCAAGTCCAACAGTGTGCCGCTGAAAATGCCTGGTTTGTCTTTTCCACAGAACGAACACAAAAGCAGGACTATCTCTTGAGAGAATCAGGGCGCTATGCCCATAGCCGGGCCTATATCAACAGGCTGGCGACAGAGATCGGATTTGACATGGTCTCCACGGAACCGGTCCATATCCGCAAAGAGTCGGAGCAGTGGATCGAAGGGGATGTTTTTGTTTTGAGGAAGGGGTCTGGTTGATAGCGGCCTGATAGCGGCCTTTGAGGAGATTGATCCCTGACCATCCATCGTCTGCGTGGCAGACAGGAAAGCCCAAGTTGAGGATTTTTTTACTTGGACTGATACACCCGAGCCCCGTTCCAACCCTCAGGGGGGGGATTTTCCTGAAACTGGGTAGCCCGTTCCAGATACATTTCGGATAGTTGATCCCCGGGGCGCTCGGTGCAAAAGGCTGAAAAGGCCTCGACGGCTTCAGACCAACGGCGGCTGCGAAAGCCCTCTATCGCTGACTCCCAGCGCTCGCACCAGGAGATCTCCTCCGGGGTGGCTGTCAGGTGGGACGAAGCCCCCCCCACCGTACCGATCAATTCATAGATGGCGGTGGTGTGTGAGGCTCCCTTGGGCACCACCAAGTCGACACTCCGGAACAAAAACCGCTCTCCCACCCGCTCCCGCACCGCTCCGGTCACCAATATCTGGGTACCATAATATTTATTCAGTCCCTCCACCCGGGAGGCCAGATTGACGTTGGCGCCGATGGCCGTATAGTCCATGCGATCCGAAGACCCCACATTTCCCACCACCACATCGCCGGTATGCAAACCGACCCGGGTATACATGATGGGCCAGCCAAAGGAGGTCCAGCGCTCGTTCAAGGCGTTGGAGCGATGGGCAAAATCCAAAGCCGCCATACAGGCTTGATGGACATGATCGGGGGTGGGAATGGGGGCATTCCAAAAAGCCATCACCGCATCACCGATATATTTGTCGATGGTGCCGCCATTTTCTTGAACAGCCGCTCCCACGACTTGAAAATAAGTGGTCAGCTTCAGCATCAAATCTTTGGGGGGCAGATCCTCGGACAGGGTGGTAAAATTGGTCACATCGGAAAAAAAGAGGGTCACCTCCCGCCCTTGTCCCCCCAGCCGCACATCCTCTTCGGTATCGATCAGCCGCCGGACCAGATCCTTGGGCACGTATTGACCAAATATCCGCAAGGCATTTTTCATGGTCACCACCGAATCCCCCAACTGGCACAGCTCAGTGATGCGGGACTCAAAGTGGAATGGATCCTCCAACTGAAAATGGCGAATCCGGACGGTCTCCTTGACCAACCTTTGCAGGGATTCCGAAAAAGAGCGGGCAAGCCAAAAAATAATGGGCAGGCAGAGCAGAGAAGAGATGATCGAAACAGTCAAGCTGCGGCTGCGTACACTGGCCAAAGGCCCCAAAAACTCACTGACCGGGGCGATACTGGCCAGATAATCACCCTTGCCATAGCGCTCAGGCACCGGAGAGATGGTACCGATAAACTCCTCCCCACCCACCTCGACCATGGCCTGACCGTTTCGCAAACCATCCTTAAAGCGCAGGTAAAGCTCATCGATCATCGGCACGTTGAGATCGTTGACACTCCCCAGGGCGGAACCGCCCTTGCCATCTTTTCCCAAAACCGGATGAATGGCCGCCTGGGGATCGGGATAGGCGGTCACGATGCCATCGCCATTGAAAAAGAAGGAACGACTGCTGGGGGTAAATTCCTGGTTGTCCAAAAAGCGGGAGAGTTCCGACATGGGCAGATCCAGACCAAACACCCCTGTCCGCCCGGCGCGATCAAATTTTTTCGAAATGGTCAGGCCAATGATCTTGCGATGATGGTAGAGATAGAGCCCGGAATTGACCGGGATATCGCTGTTAATGGCCTGTTTGTACCAAGGACGGATACGGGGATCGTAGGTGGCGGGCTGGCGCTCCCCCTGGCCGATGAGGCGGCGCTGGGCATCCAGAAAGGTCCAGAGGCTCCAGGGTTCTTCCCCCTCAGCGCGCATCACCCGATAAACCCCAAAATAGGCCTCGTCCGGGGCTCCCAAACGGGCCCGCACATCCGGCAGATCGTTAAAGCGTACCACCTCGTAAAAAATGCCGTCGTCATACCCCATGTAGACCCCGTATAGCCGGGGATAGGACTCCAGGGTCTGAATCAAAATCGGTGTAGCGGGATGGTTTTCCTCTCCCACGACCGGGGCATAGATTTCAGGGCTTGCCGGGATGAGTTCCGCCAGCACATAGACCGGATCCATGATCTGGCTGAGACGTTCCAATATTTTTTCGTTGACCTGGGTAATGAGTTTACCGGCTGCGGTCACGGTGGTGCGGGAGGTTTGGGAATAGTTGTACCAGACCAGCCAACCCGAAAGAGTCAGCAGCATGGAGAGCATCACGGTGAGAATGGTGGCCCGGATCGGATAGCTGCGTCTGTTGGTGGTGTCGGACACGGGCTTTGGCAAAATCCATTCAGGGTGACGGTCTGTTTCAGGGTGACGACAATCGTATTTTCAATTTGCCAATCAGCGTAACCCAATCTTCTACCGGATAATTATCGACCGGAAAGTCTAAACGACAGCTCTTAAGAATACGTCATCAAAGTGCCGGATAGCCACCCCTGGCAAGCCGAATCAAAACAGCTTGGAATCATCTCTCCGGCAGCGGCCTGCCTCGTCCAAAAAACAACGTTCAACCACCACCAGATACGCTCTCTGACCCAAGCCAGACAGCAAACATGCCCCCCTATCTTTGCCCTTTACAGTGTGGCGAAACCTCTACCTCTTATCTCAGACCACCCGGTTTCCGGCAAACCTTCTCCCCAAACCGGTTCAGCCGTGGACGAGATCCAGAGGGGCTCCCTTCCCCTCCCCCTCCCCTGGCTCTGGTTGATCCAAAACGGGATCGGGTTTGAACAGAGGCACCCCATCATCCACATAGGCCTGTGGAACCAGAGGCAAGCTCACCATGAGGGTGGTGCCAGAGGCATCCTCCGAAACCATCCAGATATCCCCCCCCTGGGTCAGGGCCATCAAGCGAGCGGAATAAGTCCCCACGCCAATGCCATTTTTTTTGCCGAAAGTGACAAATTTTTCGAAAAACCGCTCCCGGATCTCCTCGGGAACGACCCCTTGATTGTGAATCTCAATGAGGGCTGTGGCGTTGTTTTGCATGGAGATGGAAACGGTCTGTTCCGTGGGTGAGGCCTCCATGGCATTTTTGATCAGGTTGGCAAGCAGGGTAAAGCAGAGAATCTCCTCACCAAGCACCCAAAAATGGGCCTTTCTATCCACCTCAACCCCTGCCACGGACAAACGGCTGACCAGCTTTTTTTGGCGAATCAAGCTCTTATTGTCATCAAAAATGCCAAAAATCACCGACACCAAATCTACAGGTCTGGGCTCAAAGGAGTAACTCCCCTGCTCCATTTTATAAAGGTGCAGGGAAAGATTGACCATATCGAGGAGGCGAAAGCCGCACTCCCGAATATGGTGCAGGGACTCCAGATGATCAGCAGATAGATCCGGATCCGCCAGCAAATGGTCAGCAAACCCGATCACCCCATTCAAGGGGGATTTCATATCGTGTCGGGAGATGCGTTCCATCTCCTTGCGCAAGCCTTCCGCCTCATGCATGGCCGCCAGCTGCTCATTGCGACGGTTGACCAGACGCCGCTGAATGACGGTTGTGACGACAAATACAATCAGCAAAACGACAATCCCGCCACCCCCCCAATAGACCCACTTGGGAATACCGGACACCTCAGGCCCGAACCAATTATTCAAAGAGCGGTAATAGAGGGACTTTTTATCCTCTTTCAGCAGAGACAGATGGTGATCTATGAGGCGAAGAAGGCCTTCATTTTTGCCTTTGGGTGAGGCGAAGCGCAGATCGATGGGATCGAAGATGATGGAACTGTCGATCACATCGAATTTTCCGCTATTATACATCCCGAAAAGACGACTCCCCACCCCGGCCTCCACCTGGCCTGCCTCCACCATCTGCAACACCTGGCTGTAGGATTCCCCCTCAACGATCTCGCTTTCAATCTCGAATTTGTCGATAAGCTTTAAAAAATTGATGGAGTGGATATCCTCTGGAACCAAAGCCACCTTTTTGCCTTTGAGATCCAAAATCGATTGGATGCCGGAATCGGGATGCACAAACACCTGGCTCCAGTTGAGCATGACGTTTTCGGCATTAAAATCCAAAAAAGCTGCCCGCTTTTTGGAGTAGGCGATATCCAGAAGGAGGTCGGTCTCCCCTTTTTTCAGGTGTTGCAGCTGTTGCGCCCAGGTGCCATAGACATAATAGAGCTGCCACCCCTCTTGGGCAGCCACATGCTCCAAAAGCTCCACAAAAATCCCTCGAGCTTGGCCTTTTTCATCCTGAAACACCATGGGCTCATTGGGATAGATACCAACAATGACATTCCGCTGCCATTGCGCCTGAACCGGCATGGCCAGCAAAAGGATCAGCCCAAAAACCGCCCAGCCAATGGCCAGGCGCCTATCAACTCCAAATCCAAGCCTCAAAACAGTCTGCCTGTTGGAAACTGGGGCTTTGCATCGATTTTGAAAAAAATCAAAAACAGTCTCAAGACAGCGCAACCCACCCATTTCCGGCACCCCCTGAACCTGATGAGATAAGACAAAACGAATGGCTTATCAAAACTTCAAAGACATCTCTTCTGAATGAGGATAACTGAAAATCTCAAAATCCGCTCTCCCGAATCAGAATAGCAGATAAAAACCGCCAACTCTCCTCGGCAAAGCTGATCGGCTCCCCCTTCAGCGTCAGCGTTCCCCGAATCACCCGAAGCCCATAGGCCCCCACCACATCGAAGTCAGGCTCAGGCTCGCAGACAAAGCGGACATAGCCCCCATCGACCATCATCTCACCCCGGGAATCCCCACGAACCGGAATCGCTCCACCATAGATCGAAGCCTGATAGGGAGATTCGAGATGGCTGACGTGGGTCCGCTCCAATGGGCCCATCCGGCAGGGAATGCGGGCCAGCTCAGCCATATCGGGTTGAAACACCCCTGTGGCAACACTCGACAGCCGACGCATCTCCCCCTCCGCCACCCACGCCTCTACCAGCCAGTGATCCGGGTCCACCAGAGTCACCAGTGGCTCGTTGGCAGCGATCCACTCTCCCGGGGCCAGCTTGGTCTGGGCCCAAGCGACTTGGCCATCCCAGGGAGCGATCAGGCGTAGTTTGGCTTTTTCCTGTTCCAAACCTTGGAGTTGGGTTTGGGCCACAGCCAACTCCCGGGCCAAAACCCCCACCCGCCCACTCTCCTGCCCCTCCAAACCCTCGGCCTTTTGCTGCCACCCCAGCAGCGACACCTCTCTGGCTGCCCGATGGCGTTCATGCTCCAGATCCGGGGAGTCCAGGGCCAGTAGCAGCGATCCCTGATGCACCTCCTGCCCCATGGTGACCGGGAAGGCCCGCACCCGCCCCGAAGCCTGGGAATAAAGGGTTACCTCCCCCTTGGAGCGAATCAAGGCGGGTAGCTGTAAAGAGGTGTGCCAGGGGATAAAAAAAAGCGCCAGCCCCGCCACAAGGATCAAGACGGAAAGCCCGGAGTGTCGGTTGAGGGTCATTTCATCACGCCTTTGAAACCACTGCTTGAATTCACCCAAAACAGGCCGGATCAAAAACCAGCCAACATTCACCCCGAGGAGAATCACCCCCAACAGTTTGAAAAAAAAGTGATATACCATCAAAGCGATGGCGCCGAACAAAAAAAACCGATAGAGCCACACTCCCCAGGCAAACCACACCAAAAACCGGGCTCTCCCCCGGGAAGTCTGGATCGGAGCCCCCTCCCCCAACCCTAACAACACCTCCCGCAAGCGCCAACGCCCCATGGCAAAAGCCTGCTCCTGGAGGTTGGGGATTTCCAGAAGATCGGCCAGGAGATAATAGCCGTCAAAACGCATAAAGGGATTGAGATTGACCCCCACCGTGATGAGCCCGGTGGTGGTGGCCATCAAAAAGAGAGCACTCCTCAAAGGACCATCATCGACAAAATGCCAGCTCACCAAGGCCAACGACGCCAGGGCGATTTCAGCCAAAATGCCTCCAAGCCCCACCAAAAGCCGCTCTCTGCGAGAGGGCAATTTCCACGCCTCACTCACCTCGCAATAGAGTACCGGCCACATAAAGAGCAGCGCCACCCCCAGGGAGGTGACCCGGCAACCGAAGCGCTTGGCAGTAACCGCGTGGCCCAGTTCGTGGACCGACTTGGCCAGCATCAAAGCCACCCCAAAATAGAGGAGCCCCACTGGCGAAAAAAGATGCACGAAGGTGGTGGTAAAGGCTTCCCACTGCTGCAACACCATCCCCCCGCCGATGAGACCGAGTATCCCGGAGAGGAGCAAAAATCGACCGGAAAAGAGCCAACCCAACCAAAAAAAATGTTTCTCCAGGAAGGCATCGGGTCGCCAGAGTGGGATCCGCCAAAAAAAATAGCGCCGCAGCCAGCCCAGCAACCAATGGCCCCGCCTCTTGGCCAGTTGGGAGGCAAACCCCTCCACACATGCGTCACCCGAAAAACGCAGCAGGTGATGGCGGGCCAGGTGCTCAAAAAAAGCTTCCACCAGGGCCGCGTCACAAGCCAGAGGCGTCTCCTGGTCGATGGCCTGGGCAATGGCGAGGGCATCCCCCAACTGCCAACGGTTGAGCATCTCGAACTCTGGCCAGCCGATCCGATAAAAACGATTGTTGGCAGGGTCGTGAAGGGTCCAGGTAGGGCTGCCGGATCGGGTGGCGGGGCCAGGGTGGAGGGTAAGCTCCTCCCGCAAACCATACCAGGTTGAAATGCCACCGCCAGCGATGGATAACCCCATGGCCCCGATTACACTCCCAACCAGCGCCAAAGAAGAGCCAAGGGGCGTCGCAGGAGATAGTGGAAGAGGGAAGCCTCGCCATCATAAATCCGGGCACTGCCCCTGAGACCGATCCGGGGCGGGAATGGGGTGGCATCGGCAGAAGAAGTGGCCCCCTCTGCGGTGGCTTCATCCAGGGTGGGTGGATCAAAGGTGGCCAGAAGGCGATAGCTGAGAACACCCTCGGCGGTGGGCCGGGCCTCATAGGCGGCATGACGCAGGCGACCGGGAAGGGGATCCCCGGGATGGGTATTCAAAAAAAGTGCTGTCCGGGCACCAGGGGTGAGGGTGATGGCATCGGCCACGGGTAATTGAATTTCCATCTCCACCTCCCTGGGATCGGCCAACAAAAACAGCCCCTCCCCCAGCACCACCGGCTTGCCGAGCCAATCATTGATATCGGTAAAGAGGGCGATGCCTGAACGGGGCGCGCGGATTTCCAGGCGTTGCAGACGCGCCTCCAGATAGTCTCGATCCGCCTGCCGCTGCTCCAGGCGTTTTTTCAGGAGAGTCAGACGGCTTTTGGAGCGCACATCCCGCACCGCTTTTTGCATCGCCTGGGCATATTCTGTCCGGGCCACTTCCCACTCCCGCTTGGCGACCTGGAGGCGGTTTTGCAGCTGGGCGCCATCCAGGGAAATCAACAGCGTTCCCGGATCGACCGCTTGATGGGGTTCCACATGCAACTGATCAATCACCCCCTCCATGGGGGCCCGAATCAAGACTGGATTATGGGCCACCACCTCAGCTGGAGCCATGACCGACTGGGTGACGGGCAAACAGAGAAGTGCGATCACCCCAAGGGCCACAAGCCATCCCAGACGACTCCCCTGCACCCCTTCCCAACCTCTTCGCCAGCGCCCCCGTCGGGAAAGGTGGCCCCACCAGGCGAGAGCCAGGCTTGGAGCCAGTTGCCGCCATATTTCCCCCTCCGCCTCTGCCCAAGGCTCTGCACGGGTCAGGAGCAATCCCCCCGGGGTGTCTCCCCAAGGGAGGGTCAAGGGGAGCCAATAGCCTTTTTCCGGCAACCATTGGGACCATTGCCGGGTCTGTTTTTCCGGCAACGCCCCCGGATCAACCACCCCGGCCAGATCCTTTTTGGCTATTTCCGCCAGCACCCCCTCCAGCCACACCACAAAAGGAGCCTCCCGGTTGAGTTCCGGCAGACCCGAAAGAGCCACCACCTCCCCCCGCCCCCCGGAGATACGCCGCCAGAGTATGGCTTGTCGGTAGGGCATCAAGCGGTGAAGCTCGTTGACCAAAAAAAATTGCGTCGCTTCCAGGGTGGTGCAGCGGCTGACCCGGTTTTGCAGTTGTAGCAGGAGAACAAGGGTTTGCGCAGGATCGTTGGACCCATTCCCTCCACTCTTGTCTGAACGGGATTTCCCCTTTCCAGCAGTGGTTGGATTCTTTTTGCCTGCCTCGGCAGTGGCGGGATCTTTTTCCCCCCGGAAGCGCGCGCGGGTTGGGCTCATGGTTGGGTGTGATGATCGGGTGAGATATGGACGCGACCACTCATACCCGGCACCACCCCCTTCCCCTTCCCTTTGAGGGTTCCAATCACCTTGATGGATTGGCTGACGGCATCGATTCGAGCACCAAAGCCACGCACCCGGGCGGCAAAGGTTTTATCCAGCTCTTCCAGGTGGATGGTAAAGGGATCCCCCACTCGAATGCGGGAGATCCAGAGGGAGGAGATGAGAAAGTGGACTTCGAGATTTTGGCCATCCTGAATATCCAGGAGGGGATCCCCTGCCTTGACATATTGATGCTCCCGGGCTTGCAGGGCGACCACCTGACCGCTGAAGGGGGCATGAATGCGGCATTTTTGGAGCTTGGCCAGAATAATCTCCTGCTCCGCCTGGGCTTTGGCCACCTCCCCCTGGGCCTCATGGATTTCCAGCTCGCTGGTAGCCTCGTATCGGGAGAGACGGGTGTGGATGTCGGCTTTGGCCTGAGCCAGCTTAAGCACCGCCTTGGCTCGGGTGAGACGGGCCTTTTCAACGGTGCAGTCCAGGGTCACCAGGGTTTTTCCCTTGGCAAAATGCGCCCCCTCCTTCACGGATAAGGTCCGAATCCGAGCGGGAATTTCGCTGGCCAGGGTGGTAAAGCGGGCGGGAAAAAGCTCCCCTCGGATTTCTGGTGTCTCCAGTTCCAGTGCTGGAGAGTGATCGGACTGAACAGGGGAAGATGACCCCAAAACACCACCGGAGTCAGACCAAGCTACTCCGGGATGAGCAAGACCTATCAAAAACGCCAGAACAAGCAGGAGAGCCCCTTTGCCATAAGCAAACCCGCTCACGAAAGGGAGAGGCTGATGAGAGGCATGGTGGTAGCCTGTAAAAGGTATGGCATTTGGGGAGGTGGATTTCATGCCCCTGCCATCACTGAAACGTGACTGTTTTCATTGGACGACAAGCCTGATGAACTATGGCTCCAAACTGTTTTTCCACTCCTGGGTAAAATCAACGAGGGTTTCGACAAAATCGGGATCCTGCTCTGTGCGATTGATCGTTGTGTGAATCGTGATCCTGTCGGGATTGGGCGGCAATCCAACGGTAATGCTCCAGGTGAGCCCGTTTGCGCATTTGGGCAGCACAAAACGATACCCTCCCCATATTTCGATACGCAATATGGTAAACTCACCCCAAACCGTAAAATAACGGCCCCAATCTTCTCCCGTTTCCAGGACTTTTTCCAAAGAGTCGCAATATTGATCAAGACGCTCCATCGTCAGGATGCTACGGAGTTGCGCTTCATCCCAGTCACGATCCACAAAAGCAAAAAATTCCATGGGACTTACCCTGTTTGCAGCAATGATTCATCTCTCAGAGGCTGTTTGGTGATTGTGGATTGCGCCGCCCCGGCAAGGCAAAATCGCGCGGAAAACCGGAGCGTACTTCCAGTACGTGAGGATTTGAGCACGATTTTAACGCCGCCGCGGCAAGCAGGACGCAATCACCAAACAGCCTCTCACCTGCACCACTATACGACACTCTCCCCCCAAGCCATCAAAAAAACAGTCTCACTTTTTTTCGAGAGGGAGATTGATCCCCATTTGGATCCGTTTTGCCATCTGCATTGTCCAGTTTTTCTTCCGGCAGCAGGTAGGGGAAGATGTCCGAGTGGATGACTTGCCACCCGACATTTTTGGGAACCGCCGTATTGGAGAGGGCTGCCACGGAAAAGCGATTCCAATAGGCCAGCATCGCCGGCACCCCCTGGGCGACCAGATCCCCTTGCTCTCTCTTGGCCTCAGCCAGAGTCGCCAAAGGCCCCAACCGCACCAGATACCATTGGCGATCCAGGCTGTCGGTCAAACTCAGGACGATGGCTTCAATCCCCTTTTCCCTCAAATCCATGCGCAAAGATTCGGCATATTCCCAATTGAGATAAGCCCCCAGCTGAACCCCATAGGGACCGGATTTCGGTGCGCTTTTGGCATCGATTTTCTTTCCAGAGGCACCGCTCTTGCCCCCACCGGAGGAGGAACCATTTTTCTTCCCGGACCAAACCGGGTGGCTGACTTCGACGATTTGTGGCGAATCTTTTCCTTTCCCCGTGGCAGTCACCACCCGGGGGGATAAATAATAGCGGTAACGCACCTGGGGATCATACTTTTCATCATCCGCTTGGGGATCGTATTTTTCATCCATCGCATCGGGATCATACTTTTCATCATCCGCTTCCGGGTCATATTTTTCGTCCATCGCATCGGGATCATATTTTTCATCCCCGGCATCGGGATCATATATTTCATCATCCGCTTGGGGGTCGTACCTTTCATCCCCGGCATCGGGATCATACGCTTCCGGTGTCTGTTGCTGTAGCTTCCTGGTATCCGCTTTTTTCTTGGTCTTCCAGGTCGGTTTTGGATCTTTGGCTCTCTCCCGGGCCTTTTCAACCCCTGGCAAACTCTTCTGAGCACTCCCACCAACCGCGACACCTGGTTGGGAGGTTTTCTTCTGGCTGGGAGGTTTCACCCCGGAAGAGCGGGATAAATCAGCGGGGGCAGCCGCTTTTCCAGCACCTTTGGAGTCCGTTTGGGAACCCAGAGCCTTCATTTCCATATCCAGGAGGTCTGGCAAATCATCAGAGGCTTCATCCACTCCCCCATCTCCCAACCCATTGAGATCCTTCTCGGCCACCCGGGGGCTTTCCCATAAAATTTCCACCGGAGGCTCACTTCCCAGCCGATAATCCGTGGGGGCCAGCGCCGCCCCTTCGTTCCATGCCTCTATCGCCTCTCTCAAGGCACGAGCCAAGGTGGGAATGTCATCCTCCCGACTGGCATTCAGGGCCAAATCCACCCCCAGGGAGAGGGCGATGCGACCGACGGCATTTTGGGCATCGGCATGGCTGGAATAAAACTGCAACCGGGAGTTGATGGCAGTGGCGGCGGCCCGGATGCGCTCCAGCTGGTTTTGGCTATCCTGGCGCACCCCGATGGCGATGTGGCCGTGAATCCGCTCGTCGATATTAAAAAGGGTGCGGGCCTCGTCATGTTTGCGTCGGGCGTTGCGATAGTCGCTGTAGGAAAGGTGCACCTGGGAAAGAACCGCCATATGCATCGCCAACCGCTGGAGCCGGACCAACTCCTCGCCACTTTCGGCCAGCTCCACACTCTTGGGGCCTTTCAATAACTGAAAGAGATCCCACACCACCCGGGAGCCCGCCACCCCCCAGGTTTCGTTCAGGTTGAAGCTGGTGCTGTCATAGTTGAGGGCATAGTCAAACTCCAACCCTGGCAAAAGCTTCAAGAGCGCCTTGCGGGTCTCTCCCCGGGTGATGCGGGCCAGATAGATCTGCTCACCCAGCTCGGGGCGATTGTTGAGCGCCAGCTCTTCCATCTCCCCCAGACCCATGGCGATATCCAGCACATCCAGGGCGTCATCCCCTGGAATCGACAGCTGGAAGGGGGTGCCGGGGGGCAGGTTGATGAGGGCCGCAAACTGGGTGCGGGCCAGGGTCATCTGATGGCGCAGCTCTTCCAGCTGACCGACGATCTCCAGCAAGCCTCGCTGATAGCGTAAAATTTCCAGTTGGGGTTTCAGCCGCTCCGCTTCCACCTGGCGGGCGTTTTCCAGGGCCTTTTTGGCCTCCACCAGGATCGGATCGATCTGACCTTGAAGCTTTTCAGCCCCAGCCGCCCGCCAAAAGGCGTAGCGGATATCAGCCAGAAGGTTATGGACCGCCTTGCGACGGATCTCCTCGGCGATCAACAGCTGGTCAGCATTTTGTTGGGCTTGAACGTAGCTGACACCAAAATCGAGAATATTCCAAACGGTGGTGAGGTCAGCGCTATATTTATCCCGATCAGCACTGGTGGTCACTTCTGCAGAGGGTTTGGCTCCGGTGATGGAATAGGAGCTGGAAGCCTGGTGGTTGTTGCGATGGCTGAATCCGGCATTCAGAGTGATCGAAGGCAGCAAGTCAAAGTGAGAAAGATCCCATTGACCGTGGGCGATGGCCTGCTCCATCAGACCTAAACGATAGTCCAGATTATACTTAAGCCCCCGAGCGAGAGCTTCGTAAAGATCCATGGGGGCACGCACCGGGGGCTGTCGGGCAAAAAGTGCTTCCCGATCCCCGGCAATGACAGCCTCCCGCTCCAGGCGCAAGAGGGGTTCCGGCAGCACCTGGCAGCCAGCGAGCACCCCTGCGAGCAGGAATATGCAAAACAATCTGAACAATACCAACCTCTTGGAAAACAAAGCCAAATAAACCTGTCCTGTTTTGGGCAAAGCCCCCCCTCACCCCTCACCCATCAATCGCTGTCAGGAGCCCTTCTATCAGATAGATCAAAGCAAATTGAGAGCCAATACCTCCAAATTCAATCAAAATTTTGAGTGTAAGCTGAACAACGACTTAAAATAGCGCAAACTGGCGTCACTCCACAGTTAATCAGGAAAAAATTATGAAATTATTATCAAAATGGGGCATTATTATAAAGTGGGGAAAAATTATTTAAAGGATGCGACCGGAGGTAACTGGGATTGATGACCAAGTGGTCCACGCACATCCGCACATTATTAAGTCGAAAAAATACCTCCCAAAATATCAATGGTGGGAGTGACCCAACCTGCCCCAGCGAAACATCCCACCCTCTCCCCCCCTCTGCCTCCCCTCCCCCACTCCAAGCGGCTCCCACCCTGTTCCTGGCCCTGGAACCCCGGATCATGCTGGATGCAGCGGCCCTGGTAACGATGGATGCTGCTCTGGATGGCGATGGGGAGGATGGCCTGAATGGGACCGATTCCCTGGAAGCGCATCGGGAGCTTGACACCTCCCAGGGGGATGCCCTCAGCCAAGCCCTGCTATCCCTCCCCCAGCCCACCTCGGATGCTTCCCGGGAGATCGTGTTTGTTGATGACTCAGTGCCGGATATCGACACCCTGTTGGAGAGCGCCGGCCCCAACCGGCAGGTGGTTTTGCTGGATGGAGAGTCGGATGGCATCGCCCAGATCACCCGGGTGCTGGACCACTTTTCCGATATCGACGCCATCCACATCCTTTCCCACGGGGATGATGGCGAAGTCACCCTGGGGAGCACCACCCTCTCCAACGACAACATCGACGATTATGCCGATGCCCTCACCTCCTGGGGGGAAGCGCTCACCTCGGAGGGGGATATTCTTTTTTATGGTTGTGACGTGGGGGCTGGAGAGGCTGGGGCTGATTTTGTCACCCGTCTGGCCGAACTCACCGATGCCGACATCGCCGCCTCCCTGGATCTCACCGGCTCGGAGGATAAAGGGGGGGATTGGGATCTGGAAGTAAGCCACGGTGAGATCGAAAGCAGCGTGGCCCTCAACACCGAAGCCCAGCAGAGCTATTCCGGCATCCTCGCCACCATCACCGTGGATACGCCGGACGATGAAACTGCCGCCACCACGGACCTGGCCACAGAGACTGCCGACGGCACCGGGCTATCCCTGCGGGAGGCCGTAGCGGTAGCCAGTGCCGGAGATACCATCACCTTCGATACGGCCACCTGGGGCACTACCAGCACCATTTTCCTCACCAATTCCACTGCCCTCCATCTGAATATCGATAATCTCACCATCGACGGCGATCTGGATGCCGACGACATCGCCGACATCACTTTGGACGGCAACGCAGCCACCCAAGTAATCCGCAGCGATGCCAACGGCTTAACCCTCACCAGCCTGATCATCCAAAATGGTACCCCCTCCTCCCTTGCTCTCAATGGCGGGGGGATTCGCGTCACCTCCGGCGACCTGACCGTCACCAACAGCACCATCCAAAATAACAGCGCCTACGGCACCACCGGCAGCGGCGGCGGGATTGCCCTGGATGCCGGGACCTCCATAGCTCTCGAAGGGGTTTTGCTCTACAGCAACAGCTCCAACAGATGGGGTGGGGCCATCTATGCCAGCGACGCCACGGTCACCATTCTCAACAGCACCATTTCCGGCAACAGCGCCAACTGGGGAGCTGGTGTGGCTGCCACCGGAACCTCCTCCATCACCATCCAAAGCAGCACCATCACCGACAATACCGCAGCCAGTACCGGCGGTGGGCTCTACACCTCCGGCACCGCCCTCATCGACCTTACCCACACCATCGTTTATGGAAACACCGGTAGTGCAGCAGATCTTTATGGTGCCTCCAGCTATTATACCGACAGCGGCTACAACCTGATCGGTGTTACGGACACCTCCGGCTTCAGTGACGGGGTCAACGGCAATATCGTCGGGACCGATCCCGTTCTGGGAATTTTAGCGGATAACGGCGGTCCCACCTGGACCCATGCCCTGGACAGCAGCAGCCCCGCCATTGATGTGGGAGATCCCACCTACGCCCTCTCCACCACCGACCAGCGGGGTGAAACCCGGGAGGTAAATACGGTGGATATCGGGGCCTATGAATATCCCAACAGCGCCCCCACCATCACCGGCTCCTCCGTCCAGGCCATTGATGATGACGCCACCGCCACCCTCTTTTCCGGGGTGACCCTGGCTGATGACAATGTCGCCGATCTCGTCACCGTCACCATCACTCTCACCGGACCCGCTTCAGCCGGGGATAACGGTACTTTTACAACGCTTGGGGATGGGACGAATGATTTCACCACCGGGGATGGGGGAGCCAGCTATTCGGTATCCGGCCTCTCCCTCACCCAAGCCAATGCCACCTTGCAGGCGCTGGTTTTTACCCCCACAGCCAATCAGGTAGCGGTGGGCTCCACGGTACAGACCACCTTTCAGATTTCGGTGGATGATGGCATCGACACCACCAACGATACCACGACGATTCTCACCGTCACTTCGGTGAATGACGCCCCCGCCATCACTGGAGCTACGGCTCAAGGCATCGACGACAACGCCACCGCCACCCTCTTTTCCGCCGTCACTCTGGCCGATGCCGATGTCAGCGATCTGGTGACCGTCACCATCACCCTCACCGGACCCGCCTCAGCCGGGGATAACGGCTCTTTTACGACCCTGGGCGATGGGGTGAATGATTTTGCCACCGGGGATGGGGGGGCCAGCTATTCGGTATCCGGCCTCACCATCGCCCAAGCCAACGCCACCTTGCAGGCTCTGGTCTTCACCCCGACAGCCAATCAGGTAGCGGTGGGCTCCACGGTACAGACCACCTTCCAGATCACTATCAGTGATGGCACGGCCTCCGCCAACGACACCACCACCGTGCTGACCGTCACCTCGGTGAACGATGCCCCCACTGCCGCCGACAACACCGTCACCACCGATGAGGATACCTCCTACACCTTTGATTCCACCGATTTTGGTTTTAGCGATGACGATACCGGCGACACCCTGAGCCAGATCCGCATCACCACCCTGGAAGGAGCCGGAAATCTGCTGCTGGGTGGGGTGGATGTCGCTGTGAACGATACCGTCTCCCTGGCAGAACTGACCGCAGGGGATCTCACCTTTGCCCCAGCCACGGATGAAAATGGCAGCGGCTACGACAGCTTCGAGTTTGAAGTCCACGACGGCACCGCCTACAGCACTGTTTCCTACACCATGACCATCGATGTTTCAGCGGTCAACGATGGCCCCTCCATCGGCTCGGGAGACTCCTCCATTACCCTGGATGGCGTAAACGACTATGTCTCAGCGCCCGACATGGGGATTTCCGGCGCATTCACCGTGGAGCTTTGGCTCTATGTGGATGACAACACCCAGGATTGGGCGCGGGTTTTCGATTTTGGTGAAGGGACCACCGACAACATCGCCCTGGGCTTTGAAAGCACCACTGGAACCTTGAGCCTCTACACCTTCAACGCTGCCGCCTCTACCGTCGTCACCACCGCCTCCACTTTTCCCACCGGTGAGTGGGTCCATGTCGCTGCGGTCAACGATGGGGCGGGCAACGCCTACATCTACTGGAATGGTGTTCTGGAGGCCTCCAACACCGGCCAGTTTGCAGCACTCAGCGTCACCCGCTCCAACAACTATATCGGTCAAAACAATTGGAGCGGGTATGACTATCTGGAAGGGACTCTCCGGGATTTCCGGGTGTGGAACGACGCCCGCACCCAGACCGAAATCCAGGACAACATGAATGTCACCCTGACGGGCGGTGAAACAGACTTGGTGTTGCTCTATCTTACCGATGAAAACAGCGGCACCACCCTCACCGACAGCAGTGGCAACGGTTATGACGGCACCCTCAACAGCGGCATTGAGTGGTATGTCTCCCCCCTCACCGCGACGGTGGCCGGAAACGAAGATATTTCCGAACAAATCATCGCGATTCTTTTTACTGACATTGACTCCGGAGCCAACAGCGTCACCGTCACTCTATCGGTCGCCAACGGCACCCTGACCCTGGCTGACAGCGTCACCAATGGCGTTGTCGCGGGAGAGATCACCGATAACGCCACCGCCTCGCTCTCCATCACCGCCACGGTGGATAGCATCAACACCACCCTGGGCGTACCCAATGGTCTGATCTATCAACCCGATGCTGATTTTAACGGCACCGACACCCTCACCCTCTCCATCAATGACCAGGGCAATACCGGCTCGGGTTCCAGCGCCAGCGACACCACGACAGCCAGCATCACCGTGGCTGCAACCAACGATGCCCCCACCCTGAGCGGAGCTACCGCTCAGGCTATCGACGACAACGCCACCGCGACCCTCTTTTCCGCCGTCACCCTGGCCGATGTGGACGACAGCGAACTGGTGACCGTCACCATCACCCTGACCGGTCCTGCATCAGCCGGGGATAACGGCAGCTTTACCACCCTGGGAGATGGCACCAACGACTTTGCCACCGGGGATGGGGGAGCGAGCTATTCGGTATCGGGCCTCACCATCGCCGAAGCCAACGCCACCCTCCAGGAGCTGGTATTCACCCCGACGGAAAATCAGGTGGCGATTGGTTCTACCGAACAGACCACCTTTGAGATCGAAGTGGACGATGGCGAGGCCATTGCCACCGACACCACCACGGTATTGACGGTCACCTCAGTAAACGACACCCCTACCATCAGCGGCATCACGGCTCAATCCATCGATGACTCCGCCACCATCGCCCTCTTTTCCGGGGTGACCCTGATTGATGGCGATGTCGGCGAGCTGGTGGATGTCACCATCACCCTGACGGGACCGGCCTCAGCGGGAGATAACGGCAGTTTCACCACCCTTGGGGATGGGGTGAACGATTTTGCCACAGGGGATGGGGGAGCGAGTTATTCTGTTTCGGGGCTCACCGTCGCCGAAGCCAACGCCACCCTTCAAGCCCTGGTGTTTACCCCCACCGCCGATCAGGTAGGCACCGGCTCCACGGTACAAACCACCTTTCAGGTCGATGTCAACGATGGCGACGTCACCACCTCCGACAGCGCCACCGTGCTCACGGTGGTGAATGACGCCCCCAGCATCAGCGGCGTCTCGGCGCAAGCCATCGACGATAACGTGACCGCGACCCTTTTTTCCGGTACCACCCTCGACCATTCCAATGCCAGCGCCACCCTCGACATCACCATCACCCTGACAGGCCCCGCCTCGGCTGGGGAGAATGGCACCTTCACCACCCTGGGGGATGGGGTGAATGATTTTACCACCAGCGACAGCGGTGCCACCTACAGCGTCAGCGGCCTCACCATCGCTGAAGCCACCGCCACCATCCAGGCCTTGGTCTTTACGCCTACCGAAAACCAGATCGCTCCGGGCTCCACCGAACAGACCACCTTTGAAATCGCGGTCTCCGATGGCACCACCACCACGACAGATACCACCACCGTGCTGACGGTCACCTCCATCAATGACAAACCCACCTATTCCGGCATGCCTGACCAGGCCATTGATGACACCGAAACCATCTCCCCCTTTGCCAATGCCGTCGTGGTAGATGCTGATTTTAATGAGCTGGTCGATGTGACCATCACCCTGGAAGGACCTGCGACAGCCGGGGATAACGGTACATTTACGACCCTGGGGGATGGGGTAAACGATTTTGCCACCAGCGACGGGGGGGAAACCTGGGAACTTACCGGGGTCACCATTGATGAAGCCAATGCCTCTTTCCAAGCTTTGGTCTTCACCCCCACCGAAAACCAGGTAGCTATCGGCTCCACGGTAGAAACCACTTTTAGAGTTCGATTCAACGACGGCGATATAAATGCCTGGAACAATCTCCTACTCACCGTCACCTCGGTCAACGTCGACCCTGAAATATGGGGCGCTTCGGCTCAGGGGATCGATGACAGTGAAACCAGCACGCCCTTCGCTACCGTCACCCTGAACGACAACGATCCCGATGCTGTCGTCACCGTCACCATCACCCTGATCGGCCCAGCCACAGCCGGTGAGAATGGCACGTTCACCACCCTGGGGGATGGGGTGAACGACTTTGCCACCAGTGATGGTGGTGTCACCTACAGCGTCAGCGGCCTGAGCATTGCCGAAGCCAATGCCTCTATCCAGGCCATCGTGTTTTCCCCCACAGTAGATCAGGTCGCATCCGGCTCCTCGGTGGAAACCACCTTCCAGATCGCCCTGGACGACGGCACCAGCACCATTTACGACAGCGCCACCATTCTCACGGTGGTGAACGATGCCCCGACCATCTCCTGGACCACCCCCTGGGCCGTTTATGACTCCAACGCCCCCTTCGAGCCCTTTTCCTGGACCACAATCAACCATAGCGATGCCAACGCCACCCTCTCCATCACCATCACCCTGATCGGCCCTGCGACAGCGGGAGAGAACGGCACTTTTACCAATCTGGGGATCGGCACAACCCTGTTTGCCACCAGTGACGGGGGAGAAACCTACACCATCTCCGGGCTGACCATCAGCGAAGCTACCGCCGCCCTCCAGGCCCTGGTCTTCACCGTAACGGAAAATCAGGTCGCACCAGACTCTTGGGTCACGACCACCTTTCAGATTGAAGTCAGCGATGGTACCGCCACCACCACCGACAGCAATACCGTGCTGGATGTCTTATCTGCCAACGATGCCCCCACCATCACCGGCACTTCTGCCCAAGCCATCGACGACACCGCCACTGCCACCCTCTTTTCCGGGGTCACCCTGGTGGATCCGGATGAGAGTGAAACCCTCACCGTCACCATCACTCTGACCGGCCCCGCTTCGGCTGGGGATAACGGTACTTTTACCACCCTGGGGGATGGGGTGAACGATTTTGCTACCGGGAATGGGGGAGCCAGCTATTCGGTATCGGGCCTCACCGTCACCGAAGCCAACGCCACCTTGCAGGCCCTGGTGTTCACCCCAACAGCCAATCAAATCGCCTCAGGTTCTACGGTCGCCACCACCTTTCAAATCGATGTGGACGATGGCGCAGATGCGGCTTCCGATAGCGTCACGGTACTCACGGTCACCTCGGTCAACAACCCCCCCACCATCACCGGAACCGCTACCCAGGCCATCGATGATACCGCTACCGCCAGCCTCTTTTCCGGAGTCACCCTGGCTGATGGCGATTCTGGCGATCTTTTTGCCGTCACCATCACCCTGACCGGCCCCGCATCCGCTGGGGATAACGGCTCCTTCACGACCCTGGGAGATGGGGTGAACGACTTTGCCACCAGCGACGGGGGCGCCAGCTATACGGTCTCCGGTCTGACCATTGCCGAAGCCAATGCCACCCTGCAAGCCCTGGTTTTCACCCCCACCGAAGATCAGGTGGCTCCCGGCTCGTCAGTCACCACCACCTTTGAAATCGATATCAATGACGGCAGCGGTTCCACCACCGACAGCGTCACCGTGCTCACCGTCACGCCGGATAACGACACCCCCACCGATATCAGCCTCTCCAACACCACTCTGGACGAAAACATCGACACATCAAACGGGGTCACGGTGGGATCGTTGAGTTCCACCGATGCCGATACGGGGGATAGCGCCAACTATTCTGTGGTGGGGGGAGCAGATTCGGGATCTTTTTCCATCAGCGGCACGGATCTGATCATCAATACCGGTGGGATCCTCGATTATGAAACCCAGTCCAGCTATGAAGTGACAGTGCGGGTGACCGACGGGGGGTCGGCGACCTATGATGAAACCTTCACCATCACCCTCACCGACCAGAGCGATCCCCCCACCGCCATCACCCTCTCCAACACCCTCCTGGATGAAAACATCGACACTTCCAGCGGGGTCACGGTGGGGAGCCTGACGACCACCGACCCCGATAGTGGGGATAGCGCCTCCTATGCCATCGTGGGGGGGACGGATTCGGGGTTCTTCTCCATCAGTGGTTCGGATCTGATCATCAACACCGGGGGCGTGCTCGATTATGAGACCCAGGCCAGCTACGAAGTAACCGTTCGGGTGACCGACAGCGGGGCCAACACCTATGACGAAACCTTCACCATCACCATCAACGACATCAACGATGCCCCCACGGAAATTTTTCTTTCCAACACCACCCTGGATGAAAATCTCGACACCTCCGGCGGCCTCACGGTCGGAAGCTTAAGCGCCACCGATCCAGACACCACCGATACCGCCACCTTCACCATCACCGGGGGAGCGGATGCCGGGGTGTTTGCCATCAGCGGCCAAGATCTGGTGATCAATACCGGCGGCGCTCTCGATTATGAAACCCAGTCCAGCTACGAAGTAACTGTCCGGGTCACCGACAGCGGCGCCAACACCTTTGACCAGACTTTCACCATCACCATCAACGACATCAACGATCCTCCCACAGAAATCACCCTCACCAACACCACCCTGGATGAAAACATCGATACTTCGGGTGGGGTCACGGTGGGGGCTCTCAGTGCCACTGACCCGGATACCACCGATAGCGCCACTTTCAGCCTCACCGGGGGAGCGGATGTTGGCCTGTTTTCCATCAATGGTTCAGATCTCGTCATCAACACCGGGGGCTCTCTCGATTATGAAACCCAATCGAGCTATGAGGTGACGATTCAGGTGACCGACAGCGGCACCAACACTTTTGAGCAAACCTTCACCATCGACGTCACTGACCAAAACGAAGCCCCCACGGAAATTCTTCTTTCCAACAACATCCTGGATGAAAATATCGATACCTCGGGGGGGGGCACGGTGGGGACTCTCAGTGCCACTGATCCGGATGCCGTCGATACCGCCACTTTTAGCATCACCGGGGGAGCGAATGCCGGCCTGTTTTCCATCAGTGGTTCGGATCTCATCATCAATACCGGGGGCTCTCTCGATTATGAGACCCAACCGAGCTATGAGGTGACGATTCAGGTGACCGACAGCGGCACCAACACTTTTGAGCAAACCTTCACCATCGACGTCACTGACCAAAACGAAGCCCCCACGGAAATTGTTCTTTCCAACAACATCCTGGATGAAAATATCGACACCTCAGGAGGGATCACGGTGGGGGCTCTCACTGCCACGGATCCGGATAGCGTCGATACCGCCACCTTTACCATCACAGGTGGAGCGGATGCCGGCCTGTTTGCCATCAGTGGTTCGGATCTCGTTATCAACACTGGTGGCTCTCTCGATTATGAAACCCAATCGAGCTATGAAGTCACCATCCAGGTGACTGACAGCGGCACCAACACTTTTGAGCAAAGCTTCACCATCGACATCACTGACCTAAACGAAGCCCCCACGGAAATTGTTCTTTCCAACAACACCCTGGATGAAAATATCGATACCTCGGGGGGAATCACGGTGGGGGCTCTCACTGCCTCCGATCCGGATCTCACCGATACCGCCACTTTCAGCATCACCGGGGGCGCCGATGCCGGGGTGTTCAGCATCAGTGGCTCAGATCTCCTCATCAATACGGGGAGCACTCTCGATTATGAGACCCAATCGAGCTATGAAGTAACGCTTCAGGTGAGCGACGATGGTGCCAATACCTTTGAACAGACCTTCACCATCACCCTCAACGACCTCAACGATCCCCCCAGCGAAATCTTTCTTTCCAACAACACCCTGGATGAAAACATCGACACCTCAGGGGGAATCACGGTGGGATCGCTGAGTGCCACCGATCCGGATCTCACCGATACCGCCGCCTTTACCATTGCTGGCGGAGCGGATGCCGGAGTGTTCAGCATTGATGGCGAAAGCCTCCTCATCGATACCGGCGGCCCTCTCGATTATGAAACCCAATCAAGCTTTGAGGTGACGATTCAGGTCACCGACAGTGGTGCCAACACCTATGAGCAGACCTTCACGATTTTCTTGAACGACATGAACGATGCGCCAATCCTGAACCAAGCCATCTCCGATCAGGAAACCAGCGAAGGGGAGGATTTCAGCTTTCAGATCGATGGGGAAACCTTCACCGATCCCGATATTGCCGACAGCCTCACCTATACCGCCACCCTGGCTGATGGCTCCGGGCTTCCCGGCTGGCTCTCCTTCAATGACGGAAGCTTGGCTTTCAGCGGCACCCCAGGGAATCAGGATGCCGGGGAGCTGGCGATTCTCATCACCGCGACCGATACCGCTGGTTTGAGCGCAACCGAAAGCTTTCAGCTCACGATCCAAAACGTCAACAGCGCCCCCCTTCTTACCATCAATGCCGGTAATAGCACCCTCGATTATCAGGAAGGAGATGGCGCACTCACCCTGGCGGGATCCGCCACCCTGGAAGATATCGACGGGGAAACATTGAGTAGCTTGACCGTTACCCTGGCCAACGCTGGAGCCGATGATCTCCTCACAGCCAACACCGGCAGCACCGGCATCACCCTTGAAGATTACGACCCCGACACCGGCCAGTTGATACTGAGTGGCGAAGCCTCCATCGCCAGTTATGAACAGGTTCTCCACTCCATCGCCTTTGAAAACAGCTCCGACGATCCCCTGGAGGGAGAGCGCACCGTCTCCTTCGTGGTCAGCGATGGCCTGGACAGCTCCAGCGCTGCCCGGGTAACCGTCACAGTCACCTCTGTCGCCCCCCCAGCCCCACCAGCCGATAGCGGCTCCGGCTCGACCGATTCCGGCGGATCCTCCTCGGGTACCGGCACAGGTAGCTCAACAGGCACTTCCGGCACCGGCACTTCAACAGGCACCGGCACGGGTACGTCAACAGGCACGGGCACTTCAACAGGCACTTCCGGCACCGGCTCTACAACGGGTGGCTCCGGGGATGCCGGGGGATCGGCAGGGGATGGGGGGGGCAGTGGTGATGCCGGTGGTGGTGATACGGGTTCGGGAGCCGATGCTGGATCAGGAGCCGATGCTGGCTCAGGAGCTGACGCTGGCTCAGGAGCCGATGCCGGTTCAGGAGCCGATGCCGGTTCAGGAGCCGATGCTGGAGGTGGTGATACCGGAGCTGGAGCGGATGCGGGTGGGGGTGATGCTGGCGGGGCCGATGCCGGTGGTGGTGATACCGGAGCTGGAGCGGATGCGGGTGGGGGTGATACTGGCGGGGCTGATACCGGTGGAGGGGATGCTGGCGGGGCTGATGCCGGTGGAGGGGATGCTGGCGGGGCCGATGCCGGTGGTGGGGATGCCGGCGGGGCCGACGCCTGCCG